>JABUSD010000120.1 GCA_021442845.1 Holdemanella sp. | reverse complement strand
TTATCATATAGATAGTTATTCCACATTCTAGAATATAGCAGATGTCCTACCGCATGTTCTGGACCACCAATATATAAGTCTACTGGCATCCAATGTTTTAATAGTTCATAGTTCGCAAATTCTTTGTCGTTATGGGCATCAATATATCTTAAGAAATACCATGATGAACCAGCACTACCTGGCATTGTTGAAGTTTCACGAATTCCCTTCACACCATTCTTGTCATAAACTTTCCATTCGGCTGCATTTTCAAGTGGTGCTTTGCCATTGTGTCCTTTATAGTCTTCAAGAACAGGAAGGACAAGTGGCAATTCTTCATCAGGAAGCACATAATCACTTCCATCTTCACAATGTACGATTGGAACTGGTTCACCCCAATATCTTTGACGGGCAAAAATCCATTCACGGAAACGATAGTTGATGGTACGTTTGGCAACACCCATCTTTTCTAATTTTGACGTGATAGCTTCTTTGGCTTCTTCAACGGTTAATCCAGTGAATTCTTCAGAATTGATTAATTTACATCCTTTTCCAAGATAATCCTGTTTTTCAAAAGCGCATGCACTGACATCTCTTCCATCGATAACCTGAATCATATCGATGTTGTGGGCAATCGCATATTCAAAGTCACGCTGATCATGACTTGGTACAGCCATAACCGCACCTGTTCCATAATTAGCCAATACGAAATCCCCAATGAAGATTTCTACCTGTTTTCCATTGACTGGGTTAATCGCATAGACACCTTCTAAGCGGCATCCTGTCTTTCCTTTATTTAATTCCGTACGATCCATATCGGATTTTGAAATGGTTTCCTGAATATAGGCTTTAACTTCATCCTGGTTCTTGATTCTTGGCATCAATGTCTGGACTAGATCACCATCTGGAGCAAGGACCATGAAAGTAATTCCATAGATAGTTTCAATACAAGTTGTGAAGATAGAGAACTTTCCACCATCGACAATTTCAAATTCAACTTCAACACCTGTTGATTTTCCAATCCAGTTACGCTGCATTTCCTTGGTAGATTCAGGCCAGTCAATTTCATTCAATCCTTCTAATAGTCGTTCCGCAAAGGCTGGCTGATCGATACAAAGCTGTTTCATGTTCTTACGAATGACTGGATATCCTCCACGTTCGGATTTTCCATCGATAACTTCATCATTGGAAAGCACAGTTCCTAATTCTTCACACCAGTTTACAGGCATATCGACATATTTGGCATATCCGTCTTTGTAAAGCTGTTTGAAAATCCATTGTGTCCAGTGATAATAGTCTGGGTTCGATGTTGCGACAACTCTTGACCAGTCATAATCAAATCCAAGTTCCTTCAGCTGATTTGTGAATGTTTCAATATTCTTCTGAGTAAATCCATTTGGATTATTTCCTGTCTGAACTGCATATTGTTCAGCTGGAAGTCCAAAAGAATCATATCCCATTGGGTGTAAGACATTGTATCCCTGCATACGTTTCATACGTGACACAATATCTGTTGCGGTATACCCTTCTGGGTGTCCTGCGTGAAGTCCAACTCCACTTGGGTATGGGAACATGTCTAACGCATAGAATTTAGGTTTTGAAAAATCCCATACATCCGTCTTGAATGTTTCATGTTCTTCCCAATACTTCTGCCATTTCTTTTCAACAATTAAATGATCGTACATATTTATCTCCTCCAATAAAAAAACGTCCTGCATCTAAGGACGTTTATACGCGGTACCACCTTAGTTCATAGACCTTTTTGCCTATGCCCTCTTTTCTTTTATCGCAAGAATTACGGATAAAATTACTTATCAGCTTCCCAGCAAGTTCAACAGCTTCTCCTATTGGATTTCACCAAACTCCAACTCTCTACAAACAGAAGGATTGTCTACTACTCTGGTTCAACGCCTTACTACAAGAATTTACCATTTTATGCCTATTCTTGTCAATGAAATTCAATGCCAGAAATGCATTTATCATCATAGTATACTTTCATTTCAACACCATTATATAAACAGTCGATATATGTATTCTTATCCTCTAAATAAACCTCAATATCATCCATTAGAATTGTCTGGGAATGTATCATTTTTTCATCCGGTAAATGACAGATTCTTACCATCGTATTGTTGTCGATGATATGTTTTGCCCATGATACTACACTTAAATCGAGTTTGGATTGTTTATTGCACTGGATTAAATAGCTATTCTGCATGGTATATACACTCATATATCCTACAATCTGACACAATAGAAAGAAAGCAGCTAAACTAATCCACAAGGCATATCCATTAATAGAGCCTTGATTTATATTCTTCTTTTGCCATTTTCCAGTATAGATAAATCTTATCATCCGCTTCATAAAAATATCCTTTTTCAATATGTTCCATCCAGATGACATAGCCATCCCTTTGGACAATTCGATTGCGATCATATTCAAGATTGATTTCCTTTCTTTCATAGCTCATATAAAGCTTTTCATCTTCTACATGTAAATCACTGGATAAAGCACACATCATACGCAGCTGTAATATGGCCATCTGGTTCTGCTTGGATGGTTCCATCACTAATAACTG
Organism: Holdemanella sp.; assembly: GCA_021442845.1. Classification (GTDB taxonomy): domain Bacteria; phylum Bacillota_I; class Bacilli_A; order Erysipelotrichales; family Erysipelotrichaceae; genus Floccifex. Next base: position 8,997 of record JABUSD010000120.1, on the reverse strand, counting down.
TAGACATGTCTTGAAAAAGGTAACACATAAGATGGATACAAAACCAGCTACAAATAAAGCCAATAAGCACTCAAGGAGTGTAAAACCATTCTTCATCGATTTCTTCATAAATCCCTTTATCCCCCTGAAACTGAAAGAAAGATATACATATGCATAAAATCTGGATACAGATGGTGATAACCATTAAACCCAATAGACATTCTATCAGTGTATATCCATTATTCCTTTTCATAACGGACTCTTCCACTTCCTAATTGAAAGATGAGCTTATAGGATGTATTCCCTTTGTGACAATGAATGGATTGGCCATGGTTGATATTCCCTTTTTCATTAAAATAGAGACTTGTCATATCACAGCTAATCGAAGATGGTAATACATATTCATAATCATCAAAAACAATAAAATCTTCATTAAAGTGAATATAGGTATCTTTTTTATGAATGAATGCCTTTTCCTGTACATAGACACAAAGATTGGTAATATTTTTCATAGTGATTTCCATTGTATCCTTATATGTCATCTTTGGAATGGAAATAGATAGAATAGAAATAATCAATAGTACCAGCAAACATTCTAACATGGTAAATCCATTAGTTGGCCTGGGCTTGTCCATCAACAATAATCACCTCTCTATGATCTGGACATTCATTCTGTCCTTCCTTTAGATATCCTTTATGAATCAGTTCATAGATATCCGTAGGTGTCTGTCCTTCATCAATTTCATACAGCATAATCTGGCTATTGACAATTTCCAATAAGGCACTACAGCCTTTATCACGGATAATCTTTTCCTTTTGCTGGATATTCGGTAATGTGATCATTAACACAACGGCAATCACCAGCATCACTATCATCATTTCTAATATTGTAAACGCATTTCTCTTTTTCATAATTCCTCCTAAAAACTTGTCAGCATATTCAATGGATACAACATAATCTGATACACAATCACCACAAGAAATCCTACACTTGTATACGATACAATCTGCACCCCTATACTCAGCCTATGTATGAATTCGGCAATATCTTCTTTACATTTTTCGTTATAGATTTCTAACATAGAGGATAAGGAGCTATTCTGTAAGCCAATCGTTACAAATTTAGAAAAGCTTTCATCAAAATAAATGGAATGTTTCAGAATCTGATCAATAGATACTCCTTTTTCTAGATTGTGCATAAGGGCATGGGCAAAGATATAAATCGAATGGGAATGCTTCATCTTTTCCATAATCCCAAAACAGTTTCTTGTACTTAATCCTCGATCAAGTAAAGCCTTTAAGACAATCGAAAACTGCAAAGTGTTAAATTTCTTCACAATAGGTATGACCATCACTTTATTTCTTGAAAAGAATAGATACATAAACAATAGAATAAGCACTATAAGAATGATTTCATACGATAGTTTTAATAGCTTAAGAAGTAGAAAAGAATCGGATTCAGATGCATAAACCTGCATGGAAGGAACAATATATACAGAAAAGAAAATAACCATTCCAAAGGAGAAAAAGAAGATAAAGATAGGATAAATGCTCTCCTTTAAAAACTTCTTTATATTTCCATTTGCATTTGTATCCAGGACATTGGCACATTCAATGGAATCCTTCATGGATAAGACTTCATTTAATAAGCGAATATTCTGAAAATAGGTATCCTTTCCCTGAAACAGAACATCATTTAAGCTTTTTCCTTTTTCTAATTCCCTGATGATTTCCTTATGATCTTTAAACACAATTTCAATCATAAAAGGAATGGATAAGCCATGATCCATAAGAATATAGAACTGGTTGATTTCACTTTTTGAAACTTTGTATGTCGTATTCTGCCTGTTCATCCCTAATTCGATGGAGTCTAATTTCTTCAGAAATCTTATAGGCAAGGCCAATAAATTCATCAGGATATCGATTAAATTTGATGGCATATCCGAGTTCTTTTTGGGTGAGGATTTCATATACACACTCCTTTCTAATTCCATCTAAATTGGAATATAGCCTTTGAGCAACAATAGCCGTTAATGTGTTTTCCAGTTCATGTCTATGGATACCAAAATCATAAAGCCTTTGAAGTGTTTCCAAGGAATCCTTGGCATGGATTGTTGTAAAGACAAGGTGTCCAGTCAGACAGGCACGAATGACCATATGTGCCGTATAGCTATTGCGGCATTCACCAATAAAAATAACATCCGGATCATGTCTTAATAATTCTTCAATTCCCTTCTCATACGTAAACCCAAGATTTTCATTGATCTGCAATTGAAGATATCCATCATCCCTGATTTCAATGGGATCTTCTAATGAAACAATCTTGTTCCTGGATTGTCTGGATATCGCACTTAATATGGCATGTACAGTTGTAGTCTTGCCACTATTGGTTGGACCGCTAAAGATAATCAGCCCCTGACGAAGATGTACAAAGCTATGAAAGATAGACAATACAGTTTGGTCCATACACAATTCATCAATCATCAAAGAAGGATTGGTACTTAATATTCGTAATACACCGGTTTCAATTGTCTGGTTGATAATAACAGAAAAACGGCAAGGAATATCCTTGGTGATAAACCCACCGGATTGCGGTGCATATGGATTGGTCAAATCTAAATTGGCTTTAAATTTCAAATAGGCAAAGAAGGATGGTTTCCATATGTCCTGATAGATTTTCTCCAATCCAAATGGTGTACGAAATTCAATGTGCAGAATATCATCCATGCATGTAAAGTGAATATCACTGCATCGCTTACGCAATGCGAATTCAACAAGAGATATCAATAACTCTTCCATTTTTTAACCCCCTTATATATCTATTCTCACTAAATCCAATTTTTTGATAAAAAATTTAAAAAAAAGATAAAAAAAAAGACTTGAATTGAATCAAGTCTTACCATCCTCTTGGTTTTAAGATGTTTTCTTCGACAAAATAAGCCCATCCATTATCATCACATGCCTTTTCACTGATGACATCAGCAATTGCTTTTGTATCATCACTACCATTCAGCATGCATACACCTAAACCACTTTCCTGAATCATTGTATTGTCATTGGTTGTATCTCCAAAGGCAACAACCTGATCCATGGAAATGCCATGTTTTTCACAGAATTTACGTAAGGCAAACGCTTTATGAATGCGTGGATCACAGAATTCCATCAACATCTTCTGTGTCTTGAAATAGGCAAACTTATCACTTTTGTGTTCAGCTAGATACTTCTCTAGTTCAGGCATCTTATCTTCATCAATTCCAAACATGACTTTTGGAATATCACGATAGAATTCATCTTCACTCTTTGCCAGTTTAAATTTCATTATGCCTTTTTTAGCTGCTTCCAAAAGCATTGGTGACTCCTTGCCACACAACATATAATCATCAACATAGATTCTTGGGTATGTATCAAATGGTCGCATCAGATCAAAGATTTCCTTAACTGTCTCGGCACTTAAACGATAATAGTTTTCCTCTGTCTGATCCAGATTATCCCACATAGAACCACCATTGTATCCAATCAGAAGTTCAAAATCATCATAGCCCCAATTCTGGGCAGCGGCTTTTACCTCTTTTAAATCTCTTCCGCTGGCAACACTGAAATAAACACCATGGGCTCTTAAACGGTTAATACAATCTTTGGCTTCTTCTGTTAAAGTCGTATATTTCACAATAATTGTATTATCCACATCACAAATCACTAATTTAATATCCTTCATATCCATCACCATTTTTTATCATAAACAATTTTATTTTGAATGTCCATAAAAAAGGATGACTATTCGTCATCCTAGAACTTTCCACTTCTTCCCCCAAACGATCGTCCAGAAGAATGTCTATGTGTTGAACTTCCTCCAGAGCCTCTGCTTGAAGAGGATTCCTTTGGTCGAGGTACACGTGATACATGCGATGTGACAAAGATATCGGATTTATCTGTAAGATTCAATCCACCTTTCGATGCATACATCATGGCACCACCAGCTAGTTTTACTGATTTCAGTTGCGAATAATGACCTGCAACAATTGAACCGGATACGATGGCAGCTAAAACAAGTGCAACAACAATCCAGAAGAAATTGAATGGTGACTTTGGCATATTACCAACATCATATGGCGTATCTTCCTTTGCCTGTTTTATGAACTGTTCACAAAGATCCGCAAATTTATTAAAGCCTTCAAAATATTTGCCATCGCTTAAGGATTCAATAAACTGTTTTTCCATATATTCCATTCCTCTATCGGTAAAAACAGTAATACCATATCCATGGGTTGCGAATGCCCAATCACGATTCTGCATATCAATCGCTAAAAGAATACCGCTTTTTTCACTTGTCATTCCATATCCATTATAGACATAGAAATCTTCCGCAAATGTCTGAATGGATTTCCCATTGGTACCATTGGTTGTGACAATGGCCACTTCTACCTGCAAGCGTTCAGAGATATCATCCAGTCTTGTTTCCAAATCCTTCACTTCACTAGAAGTCAATAGATTTGCATTATCGACAATACGCGGCAATAAACGATTGTCTGGAATTGTCTGTTTATCCGCTACAAGCTTGTCATTAACTTTTGTCCAGAATGCGGATAATTGAAGATATTTTGTTTCTTTATCTTTCATTGCCACAATGATTTCATTTAAGTCATCATTATCAAATTGATCGACAGCAGAACCTGTCCTAAAGAACTGATAATAGTTTGGACTTAAAGCTAAAATCAGATTGTTGGCATTGACATCCTTAACATATGTATACGCCTGTGACTTTAAATCATAATCCGATTCAACTTCTAGATAATAGACTTCTAAATTGGAAGTATTTTTAAAAAGGCTATATTCTAAATCCAATGCAGATAATTCATCATCCGTTAATTGTGCATCATCAAGAATATGTATATATCCTAATTGACTCGTTCTAGCTTGTGTAGGAAAAGTGAACATTGAGACAAATAGACATACAATAAATGATATAAATACTTTTCTTTTCATATTACACCTCTAGAATATGAAATAAATTCCTACCGCAATGGCAGAGAAAATAAGAGCTAATACGATAAAGTAGATAAAGAAATACTTTAGCGCTAACCCTTTATCCAACGGCAGGTTTCCTACAAACTTACCCGTCTGCCCATTCATCGCAAATGTATAATTGTTTCCATTCCATGTCGTTGTTAATAGCCAGACTGGATAGAAAACATATTGTGTACGCATCTGTATTGGTTGAATATTCCCAAGTTCTTCTGCAACCGAAACATATCCCATTACTGAATTATGCATCTCATTGGAAAAGCTGGTACGCATACGGCTTTCTACCTTTGGTATACAATCCTCTTTTGAAACATCATATCGATTGGCATAATATCCCGTCAAATAAGCAGGATCAAATGGCTTGGCATCTTCCATAAGAAATGGTTCAATGGATTCCATCAGAGTATCATCCATTAATTTAGAGCCATCATGTGGAACATTATCAAATTGTAGATTTCCACTTCGAAGCACACGATAGATATTTGTCTTTGTATAATTGTAGTCACGATCTGACCATACTGATGTCGTAGTGGCTCTAAACTGATAGGATCCTTCTAACGTAGATGAGAACAGCCAGTAAGGAACATAGATTCCTTTGATTTCCTGAATATGATTTTCATCCTTGAAAACAGCGGGTAATAGCTTCTTTCCCTTGGTGTGATTAATCAAAGCTTCTTCTGCCATCTTTTTATTAAACTTGAATGGAATCACAAGGTCCGGTTTTAAAATACCTGCCACCTTAGATGTGATAATCACATTGTTGTCGCAGAAAGGACAAGTCGTTGCCGCTAAACTGGCATCCCCAACAATTTCCCCTCCACATGACTTGCATGTATAGACAGTTAATCCATCATCTCGATAATAATCCGGCTGTACGTCCTCTTTTTCCTCTAAGTCAATATTCTTGACTTGTTCTTTAATCTGTTCAATATCAAATTCTGTTTCACAGAAGGGACATTTACATTTCTGGACAGTGGAATCAAAGGATATAGGTGCCGTACAATTCGGACATTTATATTCAACGATTGCCATTTAAATCACCTACTAGAATTTATATCCACATTCAGGACAGAATTTTACATTTTTTCCTTCTTCCCCTTGCCATCCACATGTAGGACAAGCCTGTTTTACTGGTTTTGGCTTTCCACATTCCTGGCAGAATTTACCTGTATTTGTTGTACCACATGTACAAGTCCATGATTCAACAACTGGTTTTGGTGATCCACATTGTGAACAGAATTTTCCTGTATTTGTAGCACCACATGAACATGTCCAGCTATCGGCTGCTGGTTTAGATGCTGCAGGTGCCTGTTGTTGCGTAGCACCCATCTGGTATAATTGCTGTTCTGTACCGGCTACGGCATTGCCTGCCATACCCATTCCCATGAATCCCATCATAGCTCCATTTGGATTTTCTGCCGCTGCCTTCATAGCTTCTGCACGGCTCTTAACGGTAATGGCAGCACCCATAGTTGGATCACGATAGACAGCCTGTGTCTGAATTTCCTTGATGCGGTCTTCATCTTCTTTATTGGCAGTAACAGAACTTACTCCAAACTTAAAGATTTCAATACCACGATCGGCCCATTCTGATGACAATTCTTCATTAAGCTTTGTAGCGATTTCCTTTGTATATCCAGGAAGGGATGCATATTCAATACCCATATCAGCCACTCTTGTGAAAGCTGGCTGTAAAGCTGTCAACAATTCCGATTTTAACTGGCTGTCAATCTTATCACGTGTATAATCACCTGCAACATTTCCTGCAACATTTGAGAAGAAACGCACAGGGTCTGTAATGTGATATGAATATTCTCCAAAACATTTGATATTAACATATGTATTCAATCCAATATCCTTTTGAACAACTTTAAATGGAATTGGAGAAGCAGTTCCATATTTATTTCCTTTGATTTCCAGTGTATTGACATAATATACTCTCTGGTCTTTGGCAGGCTGTCCACCAAATGTGAAACGCTTACCTAAATTTTTGAATGAATCTAAAATTCCATCGCCTAGATTTCCAGTAAAGATAGATGGTTCTGTGGAATTGTTGTAGATGAATTCACCTGGTTCTGCACAGACTTCGACAATCTTACCCTGATCAGTAATCAGCATACACTGTCCGACAGCTACGGCAACAACCGAACCGTTTGTGATGATATTATCTTCCCCATTTGTATTCGATGAACGAGCTGTTGTCTTCTTTGTTGCCTTACGTACTAATACATCGTTTGGAAGAGCATCACATGTAAAATACTCCTTCCACTGATCGCCTAGAACACCAGATCCAGCGCTCATTGCTGCTTTAATTAATCCCATATTATATTCCTCCTTAATATGTCCATAACTATCTCCATTATAAAGAAAATCCCCTTAAAAAAAAAGCAAAAGCTGGAAAATGACAATTGGTCATTCTATGGTATAATCTTTACGTATTAAGGAGGATTGCTATGCGTGAAGCAGGAATATTAATGCCTATGTTTTCCATCCCTTCTAAATTTGGAATTGGATGTTTTTCACAGGAGGCATATGAATTTGTCGATTTTTTAGAAAAGAGTGCCCAAGGGTATTGGCAGGTTCTTCCCTTTGGACCGACTGGTTTTGGGGATAGCCCATATCAGCCAATCAGTGCCTTTGCGGGAAACCCTTATTTTATATCACCCGAAACCTTAATCAAGGAAAACCTTTTGACATGGGATGATTGTTACAGCTATGACTTTGGTCATGATGAAGAAAAAGTAGACTATGGAGCTATGTATAATAACCGTTTAAAGCTTTTAAAAAGAGCCTACTATCGTTTTAAACAGGCAATTGAAAGAGATAAGCTTGCTGGAAATCAATATTATGAATTTATTGAAAAGCAGGCATACTGGTTAGAAGATTATGCCTTATATCGTGTCATTAAAGATATCAACAATGGAAAAGCCTGGTATCAATGGGATGATGATTTAAAGAAAAGAGATAAAAAAGCGTTAAAGAATATATTGAATGAACACTATGAAGCCATCGATACCATCTATTTCCAGCAATATCTATTCCAGAAACAATGGGATGCCCTACATGCCTATGCCAATGAAAGAGCTATAAAGATTATTGGCGATATTCCTTTCTATGTATCCTTGGACAGCGTGGATGTATGGGCTCATCCTGAAGCATTTTTAATGGATAAAGAATTTAATCCAACCTATGTTGCAGGATGTGCACCGGATGCCTTTTCCAAGACAGGACAATTATGGGGAAATCCAATCTATAACTGGAAAGGCTTAAAGAAAGATGACTATGCCTGGTGGATGAAGCGAATTGAAAGAAATTATGAATTGTATGATGTCATCCGCTTTGATCACTTCTATGGATTTGCTTCTTATTATGCGATTCCTTATGGCGATAAGGATGCGACAAAAGGAGAATGGAATAAAGGACCTGGCATGGATTTCTTCAAAGAGCTTAAAAAACGTTTTGGAAAACCACAGATGATTGCCGAAGATTTAGGGGAAGTAACCCCAGAAAAAGAAGCCTTATTAGAAGAAAGCGGTATACCAGGTATGAATGTATTGCAGTTTGCCTTTACAAGCTGGAATAGCAAATATTTAAATCATAGACATGAAAAGAACAGTGTTGTCTATACAGGTACCCATGATAATCCAACGACAAGAGCCTGGATGGATGAAATCAGCGAAGGTCATCTAAGCTTTGCCCGTCGTTATATCAATTCAAACAACAACGATGCCGGTGCTTTTGTATGGGATTTCATCCGTGAAGCCTACCATTCATCGGCTAAGTTGTGCATCATTCCTTTGCAGGATTATCTTGTAAAAGGAAATGAGGCTAGAATCAACACACCAGGGGTTGCTACAGAAAACTGGCAGTGGCGTTTAAAACCACATTTCTTAAGCGATGCCCTTGCTTACAGCATTCATGAACTTGTATCGACATACAGTCGAATGCCTGCCAACACAACGGATAAGGAGCTTTTAAAATGAAAAAACAAAAGAG
>JABUSD010000399.1 GCA_021442845.1 Holdemanella sp. | reverse complement strand
GAGCATGAATTCATGCTCGCTTTTATTTTCTATTTATAAAATCAAATTATTATAAATTTAGAATTAGTGACCAGCGAATCCTTCGTAGTTAGCTACGTTGTCTTTGTCAACGATCCAAGTTTCAGAATAAGTTCCTTCACCCTTCTTGTATGGCCAATCTTTTCCATCTAAGTATTGAAGCATGAAGTTAACAGCGTTAATCATCATATTAGGGTTGAAGTTCATTGAAATTAATCCATCGAAATATTTCTGAGCGATTGCAGCCTGAGAGCTTGATCCGTCGATTACAGCATATAATTCAGCCATACCACCGATTGCAGATACATAAACATTTAATGATTCTAATTTAGCCTTAGTATCTTCAGAAACAGAGTTTCCTTCTAATAGGTTCATTAAACCAAATGTCATTTCATCATCTTGTGAGAATACAAATAAACGTCCAGTTCCTGTTGCATCGTTAACGATTGCATCAATCTGAGCTTCCAAATAAGTATAAGCACCGTCAGCTGACCAGTTAGGATCTACTACTGTAGAGTATTTAGAAGTAGTCTGTTTAACTTGATCTTCAGTCCATGGAGTTTCAATCTTATAAGTTTCATTCTTGTCTTTGTCGAAATATTCACGTTTACCTAATAAATATTCTTCAAATCCTTGTTGACGACGTGTACATACAGTTCCGTTATCTCCCCAAAGAGTTACAACTGTATCACCTGGCTGCATACCATTCTTTAAGCACCAGTAAGCAATACCAGCACCAACTGCCCAGTTGTCACCAGAGTAGTTAAGAATTGCATATTGTTCAGTTGCTTCAATGATACGGTCGAATGAGATAAATGGAATGTTTTCTGCATTCAATTGTTCTTGTCCTGATTGAGCAGTGTCATCTAATGCCATCATAACAACACCAGCAGCATCACCGTTTGCTACGATAGTCTTAACCTGGTCAACCTGTTCTTCACCAGAAGATGCAGGCATATACTGTGCTTTGTAAACACCTTCTGCTTCGATTTCCTTAACACGTTTTTCTGCATAAGAACCAGCCTGTGCTGTCCACCCGTGATCAGGAGTAGGTCCCATTACATAAATTGTCTTTTTGTCGCTACCAGAAGACCCACCACTTGTTTTAGAGCCACCACATGCAGCTAGAGATAATGCCATACTAGCAGCAAGGACTCCAGAAATTAATTTTTTCATGTCTCTAAATCCTCCTTAACATGATTACTTGTAAATTCATTATAAACCCGTCTGAAAGCGCTTGCAACAAGAACAAATGCTCTATCCGAAAAATTTAGTGATTTATATCACAATGATACAAATCTATTATATCTAACTCAAATATGTTATATCATTATTATGTTTAAATATATAATAATTGATTATAATCAATTTATATTTGTTATAACTTTAGTATACTAATAGTATGAATATAAAAGTTACAAAATTTATCAATCGATATGCTAATACAGGAATGTGGATATCTGGAATTATCATTCTTCTTGCGATTCTTTTAGAAAATTCCCTACTCTATTTAATCGCATTGCCATTTTCAGGAATTCCGATTTTTTATAGAGCCTATCAAAGCCTTCGTTTTAAGACAATCGGTATAGAAACCCTTGTCAGTTTAGCTGTCATTGGCGCCTGCATCATCGGTGAATATAGCGAAGCGGCCATTGTTACGTTCCTATTCCAGTTTGGATCGTATCTGGAAACAAAGACCGCAAAGAAGACACGAAGTGCCATTAAAGCCTTATGTGATATGGCTCCAACAACTGCTTATCGCATCATAGAGGATGATATCGAAGAAATTGATGTAGATGAAGTGGAAGTAGATGATATTCTGCTTGTAAAAACAGGGAATCAGATTCCTGTTGATGGCATTGTCATTAAAAATGAAGGATATGTCAATGAAGCCAGCATAACGGGAGAATCCAAATTATCCCACAAGATTATCGGTTCTAAAGTCTATGCAGGGACATTTTTAGAAAATGGAGCCTTCCAGATGAAAGCAGAAAAAGTAGGTGAAGATACCACTTTTGCCAAGATAATAGAACTAGTCGAAGAAGCCCAGGATGCCAAATCTCCGGTTGAGCGATTTATCGATACATTTGCCAAGTATTACACCCCTGCGGTTGTTGTTATGGCACTATCTGTCTATATCCTCACAAGAAATCTGGATACAGCTATCACAGTTCTAGTACTCGCCTGTCCTGGTGCCCTTGTGATTGGGGCGCCTATTGCTAATGTTGCCGGAATCGGAAGAGGAGCAAAAGATGGAATCCTTTTAAAAGGTGGAGACAGTGTCAATACATTTGCGAAAGCTGATACCTTCATGTTTGATAAGACAGGCACTTTAACATATGGTAGGCCACGAGTAAACAAAGTATATACATATGCACATAAGGATGGCCTATTATTAGCTGCCAGTGCAGAACAGATTTCCAGCCATCCTATTTCCAAGGCGATTTTAGAATATATTGATTCAGAATCCCTATATGATGTCAAATCTCATGAAACACTTAGAGGATATGGTATAAAAGCAAGCATCAATAACCATGAAGTACTTGTTGGAAATAAGCGACTCATGGATAAAATGAATATTGAATTCCAGGCGGAAGTATTGAATGATTTACAATCAGAACAAAACTATGGCTCTACTATTGTACTGGTCTGCATCGATGCAACCATCACAAATCTAATTTCTATATCGGATACAATTAAAGCGGATGCAATAGAAACCATCACAAAACTAAAACAGTTAGGTATTAAAAATATTGTGATGCTGACAGGAGATAATAAGGAAAGTGCAGAATGTGTTGCTAATCAGATAGGAATTTCAAAGTATTATAGCGAATTACTTCCTTCTGACAAACTCGATATCATAAAAAAATACCAGAGCGAAGGTCATATAGTTACCTTTGTTGGTGATGGCATCAACGATAGTCCAGCCCTTACTATTGCCAATACAGGAATCGCGATAGGTTCAGGAACGGATGTAGCCATTGAATGCAGCGATGTCGTATTAATAAAGTCCAATCTGACAAGCCTTGTAAAAGCATTTCAATATGCAAGGAAAACCATTCAGATTATGTATCAGAACATTTTTATTGCGGTAGGTACCGTTCTGATATTGTTAATAGGATTACTAGCAGGATATGTCCATATGGCTATCGGCATGTTAATCCATGAAGCCAGCATATTGGTTGTCATTTTAAACGCTATGCGTTTATTAATAATAAAGGAGGAATAAAAAATGAAAAAAACAATCCAGATGGAAGAATTGGTATGTCCAATGTGTGCCAAGAAAATTGAAACAGCCTTATTAAAATCAAAAGGGGTAACAAGTGCATCTGTTCTTTACAATGCCAGCAAAGCAAAAGTGGAATTTGATGAAAATGTAACCAATCTTGATACTCTAAAAGAAATCATTACCGATTTAGGATATGTCATTATTAAGTAAGGAGGCCTATATGAACAATGAAATTATAAAAGAATTAGATAAGATTTTACCCGTTGTAGAAAGAGTACATAGCGATGTTCATCCAGAACTGCATGAAGTTGCAAAACTATATACTGCATTAAAAGAAAATCCAAGAAGTGAGACATTTGAAAAACTAAGAACTGTGACTTCTAACTTTACAGCGCCTGATGATGCATGTCCTACCTATAAAAAAGCATATGCGCATCTTTCTACATTGGAAAAGGATTTCCTATGATTGCCTGCCATTGTTTTGATGAAGAACCCTGTGCCTCTAAAATAGAGATATTTAGACACCTTGATAAGGAAAGCCTTTTAAAGATCAGCAATCTTGCTCTACACAATACATACGCAAAGAATGATATTTTATTTACGCCAAGCAAGAATGAAGGTTTATTTCTGATTCGGAAAGGAAAAGTGAAAGTCTATGAAATATCCCCTTCTGGCAAAGAAATGCTTTTAAGAGTGTTAAAGGAAGGAGACTTTGTAGGTGAAGAAGCCTTGTTCTCTTCGAAAGAGACCTATACATTTGGAAAGGCTTTAACAGATTTAGAAACGTGTTTTATTAAACGAGATGACTTTATAGACTTATTGATGAAATATCCATCTATCAGTTTAAAACTATTAGAGCAATACAATCAGCGATTGATTCACTCTAATCATCAGGCTACATCTAACACGGTTGAATCCGTTCTTGTGCGTTTAATAAACTATTTGATGGAATTATCCGATGAACAGGAAAGTGATATTGTATCACTACCTATTCCAATGAAAGAGTTATCAACTTTTTTAGGAACAACTCCAGAAACGCTGTCCAGACGCATCCGTTATCTGGAAGAACACGGCTATATCCATAAGGGCAATAAGAAAATAACACTGTTTAAAAACAAGTTAAAAAATGACTTGCTTGACAAATAATTGAATGAAATCCTATAGTTTTTGATATAATTAAGACATCGGAGGTATATACATATGAAATATGAAATTTTAGGTGGACAATTACCTGTTGTAAGTGTAACTTTAGACAAAGGTGAACAAATGGTTACTCAATCAGGTGGAATGTGCTGGATGGATGATTGTTTTGAAATGGATACAAACACAAATGGAGGAATCTTTAAAGGATTGGGAAGAGCATTTACTGGTGAATCATTCTTTATGACAACATACACTTCTCAAAAAGATAATGGAAACATTGCGTTTGCTTCTACTTTTGCAGGAAAGATTTTACCTATCTATTTAAACGGTACTACATTTATTGCACAGAAACGCGCATTCTTAGCTGCACAACCAACAGTTAACATTGAAACTTGCTTCACTAAGAAGTTCTCATCTGGATTCTTTGGTGGAGAAGGATTCATCCTTCAGAAATTCTCAGGGCATGGAACAGCATTCCTTGAAATTGACGGAGCTGTTGTTGAAAAAGTATTAGCACCTGGTGAAGTTCTAAAAGTTGATCAGGGATATGTTGCTGGATTTGAAGACACTGTATCATTCAGCATTGATACAATCAAAGGCGTTAAGAACGTATTATTCTCAGGAGAAGGATTGTTCGTTGCAACATTAACAGGACCTGGAAAAGTTTATCTACAGACAATGCCAGTAAGCCAATTAGCAAATGTATTAATGTCATTAATGCCACAAAAAGGATAATCAATAAAAAGCAGCGATTGCTGCTTTTTTAATGAATATTATGTACTGTCTTCTCTTTTTTATTGATTTCTCTGGCATTCTTCTTACCAGCCACATCAATTTCTCCTGCATCGATAAGACTTCGTTTTGTAAGTGTTGGACCAATCAGTTCATATACCATGACAGAAAATAGTACAACGTTACGAATCATGCTTCCATCGGATAATGTAGCTGCCGTAATTGCCATCCCTAAGGCAACTCCAGCCTGTGGAAGAAGGGTAATTCCTAAATTCTTCTGGATTGTCTTCTTGCATTTTGTTAACTTACAACTGATATAAGAACCGGAAATCTTACCTGTTGATCGAAAAATGATATATACAATTCCTACAAGAAGAACAAAAGGATTGGATAGAATACCTAAATCAAGTTCAGCTCCTGATAAAACGAAGAATAATACGTTGATAGGAGACGTCCATCGATCCACACGATCCATCAATTCTTCACTGGCATCGCATATATTACAGAAAATTGTACCTGTAATCATGCAGACTAGCAACAGTGAAAATCCACAGTGAATCCCACCAATTTCAAATTCCATCATAGACAAGCCTGTTGCCAATAAAACAAAGGCAACAGCCAAAGACACACGCTTTGATCTTGATGCGAAATATACTTCCAGACGATCCAAAGCAATTCCTGCAAGAATACCTAGTACAGCGCTTAATCCGATTTCAAGAAGCGGTTCAACAAGAATGCTTGTTACACTGATTACACCCATTTCCAAAGCACTAGCAACTCCAAACGATAGGGCAAATACAATAAGACCTACCGCATCATCAATGGCAACAACCATCAAAAGAAGCTTTGTCAAAGGTCCTTTTGCCTTATACTGACGTACAACCATTAAAGTAGCTGCAGGTGCTGTGGCAGCTGCAATTGCTCCCAATACAATCGCTGAACTAACGGAAATAACATTCGGGAATATAAAATGCAATCCAATTAAGGCAATATCAACAATAATAGTCGTAATCAATGCCTGTAATATACCAATAATAATGGCTTGCTTCCCCATGCTTTGTAAATCATGTAATCTAAATTCATTTCCAATCGCAAAGGCAATAAATCCTAACGCAACCTGTGAAACAATCTTAAATGCATCCACCTGTTCTAATGTATTAAATCCAATTCCTGGAATACCAAGTCTTCCTAAACAGAACGGACCAATAAACAAACCAGCAATCAGATACGCTGTAACAGCTGGCAGTCCTGTTTTCTTTGCCAATCTTGAAAACAACAATCCTACAATCAACGCAAAAGAAACGCTTAATAATATCTGCTCCATACTTTTCCCTCTCACAAATACATTGAATATCTTATCACGTATCCTAAAATTGTTAAGTGAAAATTCAAAAAATAGTTTTCCTATCGTCTTATGCATGATACATTGAAAATGCTAGATTAAATGAGGTACACATATGCAGTTTTATAATACGACCAAAGCTTTTGTTGAAAAGGAATGCGTTAAAAACCACGAAAAAGATATATGTTCTGTTGGGACTCGAGCTTTTATCATTACAGGAAAATCATCAAAAATAAACGGTTCTTTAAACGATATATGTTCTATATTAAAAAAGAACAATATCCCCTATCATATCTTTGATGATGTTGAAGAAAATCCTTCGACTACTACAGTTTATAAGGCATCCCGTATCGGAATTGAACATAAATCCGACTTTGTGATAGGAATCGGAGGGGGATCTCCACTAGATGCTGCCAAGGCCATTGCGATGTTAATTAAGAATCCAGAAAAAAAAGAAGATTGTCTTCTTCATAAAACAGAAGAATTAGACTTCCTTCCTGTTATTACGGTTCCAACTACATGCGGAACAGGTGCTGAGATTACCCCAAATGCCGTATTAACTTATCATGCAGAAAAGAAAAAAGGAAGCATGCCTTATAAGTCTTATCCTGTTCTTGCGTTAATTGATGGCAAATATATCCTGAACGCACCAAGACAGTTAGTCATCAATACCGCAATTGATGCCTTATCCCATGCCCTGGAAAGCTATCTGAACACATCTTCAAATCCATATAATCGCATGTTTTCAAAATATGCCTTAGAACTCTGGAAGGATTGTAAAGATATATTAAAGAAGGAAACATTAGATATAGATAGTGCCCAGCATCTTATGCTGACTTCTACTATTGCTGGTATGGCGATTTCACAGACAGGCACTTCTCTTCCTCACTATTTTGGTTATGATTTCACTTATGCCGGATATGCCAGCCATGGTCATGCCTGTGGCATTTTCCAGCCATCCTACCTAAAGGAATATGAAAAACACGATTCAGAACCAGTAAAGGAGATATGTAATTATCTGGGATTTAAAGACGTCAATGAATTTGATGAATATATGAAATCCAATCTTCCTGAAGTAAAAGTAAAAAAAGAAACAATCTATCCTTTCATTCAGAAAGTTTCAAATACAACATCCAAATTAAAAACATTTCCATTTGAAATATCATATGAAAGCATAGAATCCATGTATAAAGATGCCATTACCCTCATCGATTAGGAATTGTTTAACGCAATTCCTTTTTTTACAAAAGTTTTGTGAATTTGTTAATATAAACAATGTTATACTAGATATATAGAATTATTAAAGGAGACAAATACTATGAGTAAAAATTCCCCACTATTACAACCGTTAAAAGTTGGTAATGTGACTTTAAAAAACCGCATTATGTTTCCACCTCTAACGACAGGATATGAAGAAAGAGATGGATCTATCGGTGATAGAAGTTTTAACTTCTATACAAGATTAGCTAAAGGCGGTGTTTCTTATGTTGTTATTGGTGATGTTGCACCAGTCAATACCGCAAGTCCAACACCAAAGCTATGTGATGACCGTCAAATTCCAACATTTAAGAAATTAGCCGATGCAATGCATGAATATGATTGTAAACTGGCATTGCAGATTTTCCACCCAGAATACGATGTGCCAGGTGTAGGAAGATTAATCATGCAGTCAAGAATGCTGGCTGTAGAAGGGCAAAAAGCAAAGGCAGCTGGTGATATGGTAACATTTGGTGCTAAGATGGCAGAAAGCAAAAAGATTGCTGACCAGGCATACGCTAAATTACACCACGATATGCAATTCTTCGTATCAGAAGCTTCTGTTGAAGCTTTAGAAGGAATTAAGAATTCCATTGCAGAATGTGCAAGAAGAGCTATGGAAGCCAATGTAGATGCAATTGAAGTACATGGTGACCGTTTATTAGGATCTCTATGTTCTACCTTGTTGAATCATAGAACAGATGCATATGGAGGATCTTTTGAAAACCGTGTTCGTTATGCATTGGAAGTTGTTGCAGCCATTAAAAAAGCCGCACCTACATTATTTGTAGAATATAAATTGCCAGTTATCACAGTGAATGAAGATGGAAGTTTACGTGGTAAAGGTGGTTTATTGGAAGAAGAAGCATTACAGTTTGCCAAACTACTTGAAGATGCAGGCGTAGACATGATCCAGATTGCACAGGCAAACCACACAGGAAACATGGGAGATACAATCCCTCCAATGGGTACCGTTCCATATAACTGGACATTACCGGTTGCTAGAAAGGCAAAACAGTTAGTAAACATTCCAATCATCACAGTAGGCCGTGTTGTATCTGTTAAAAACGGTGAAGAAATCCTTGCAAATGGTGATGCGGATATGATTGGTTATGGACGTTCCCTATTAACAGATCCAGATATCGCTTTAAAAATTGAAAATGATGAACCAGTGCGCGAGTGCTTAAATTGTAATAAGGGATGCGTTGATGCAATCCAGTCAAGAAGATATATCTCTTGTGTATTGAATGCAGAAAATGGTGATGAAGGAACAATTTCTATCAACCCAGCTACAGAAGGAACTGTTGCGATTATCGGTGGTGGAATTGCTGGTCTTGAAGCAGCAAGAGTTGCTTCAAAACGTAACTTAAAAGTCACTGTATATGAAAAGAGCGATAAGCTAGGAGGACAGATTCATTTAGCTGCAATGCCTCCAAGAAAATCAGAAATCCTTCGTTCTGTTAAATATTTTGAAACGGTGCTTCCTCTTTTAGGTGTTGATATCAAATTAAATACCGTACCATCAAAAGAAGAATTAAATGCATATGATCAGATTATCGTTGCGATTGGTGCACAGGATATTTCAATCCCATTATCAGGAAATACAAAAAATGTAGTATCAAGCTGGGATGTATTAAATGGCAATGCCACTCCATCAGGACACTGTGTTGTGATTGGTGGTGGATTGGTTGGTACCGAAACAACAGAATATCTATTAGAAAAAGGATGCACAGTATCGATTGTAGAAATGATGGATAAAATCGCAAATGGCGAATCATCAACAATCTTACCAATCATTCTAAAAGACTTTAAAGACCATGAAGTAGCACAATATGTAAATACAAAGGTAACAGGAATCTCAGAAGATGGTAAGACAGTCTTTGCCATTAAAGGTGAAGAAACTGTTGAAATTCCATGTGATACAATCGTACTTGCCGTTGGTTCTAAAAAGAATGTCTTTGATGCAGAAGGAATCACAAAGCCTATCACATATGTAGGTGACTGCGCTGGTGAAAGAACATCCGATATTGCTAATGCGATTCGCACAGGATATAACGCTGCAAACGCTATATAAGCAAAGAGCCAATCGTTGATTGGCTCATTTTTTGAAAGGAGCTAATAATATGAACAATTTCCCAAAACTATTTGAACCGATTCAATTAGGTAATATTACAGTTAAAAACCGTATCTTTATGCCTCCCGTATCTACCAATTTATGTGATCATGGATATATTACCGATGCATTGGTTGATCACTATGCAACCCGTGCTAAAGGTGGTGTTGGTTTAATCATCACTGAAGTTACTGTTGTAGAACCAATCTATACATATTTACCAGGTGATATTTCCATTGCAGACGATAGTTATATTGAAGGATGGAAAAAACTGGCAGATGCCGTACACAAATATGATTCTAAAATTATGCCTCAGCTGTTTCACCCTGCATTTATGGCATACCCATTACCAGGAACACCCCAGTTGATTGCGCCATCGAATGTAGGACCATATTATGCAAGACAAGCGCCACGTCCAGTAACAGTAGAAGAACTTCAGGTGATTATCAAACAATTTGGCCAGGCTGCAAAACGTGCTCAAATTGCTGGTTGTGATGGAGTTGAAGTCCATGCTGCTCACGCACACGGTTTATTAGGTGGATTCTTAACGCCTCTTTACAATAAGCGTACAGATGAATATGGTGGTGATATTAACGCAAGACTTCGTTTGACATTAGAAGTCATTCAGGAAATTCGCAAACAATGCGGTGAAGATTTCATCATTGATGTGCGTATTTCCGGAGATGAATATTCCGATGGTGGACTAAATATAAATGACATGATTTATGTATGCAAGCAATTGGAAAAGAATGGGGTAAACTTTATCCATGTTTCAGGCGGGAATACAATCAAACGTGCAAGTTCTATGCCTGCACCTGGTACAAAACAGGGATCTCACTGTCTATTATCAGAAGAAATCAAGAAATATGTAAACATTCCTATCTCTACTGTTGGCAGAATCAACGAAGCATGGATTGCCGAAGAATTACTTGAAAACAATAAAGCTGATATCTGTATGATGGGGCGAGCAAACCTATGCGATTCAGAATTTGCCAACAAGGCTTTTGCCGGTCAAACAGATGATATTCGTCCATGTATTGGATGTGGAAGATGTTTAACAGGGGTTATGTTTGGAAAGCCAATTGGTTGTACAGTAAATCCTGCTGTTGAAAACAGTTATATCGCACCTTCAGATGAAAAGAAAAATGTATTAATTGTAGGAGGAGGGCCAGCCGGTCTAGAAGCAGCTTATGTTTGTAAGAAACGAGGTCATAATGTTGTATTATGCGAAAAAGAAAACGAATTAGGTGGTCTATTACGCCTAGCTGCCATTCCTATCGCAAAACAGGATTTAGCAAAAGTAATCAAGTTCATGGTACGGCGATTAAAGAAAGAAAATGTTGATATCCGTTTAAATACAGAAGTTACAAATGAGATGATTGAAAACGAATTCAAAGACTATACAATCTTATGTACAACTGGAGCAAAATCAAAAGAGATTGAAGCATTTAAAGTATTTAAAAATACAATGACAGCGGATGATATTCTATCTGGCAAAAAATATCCAGGTAAGAATATTGTAATTATCGGAGGAGGAAGTGTCGGATGTGAAACAGCTGATTATCTTGCTCCATTGATTAATGATATGTTCCCAGCTAATCGTAAAGTGACAATCCTTGAAATGACAAATGCATTGATGCCAGGTGAAGGTGGTGCAGCTAAGAGTGTGTTAACCCGTCGCTTAATGGAAAAAGGTGTACGAATTGAAATGAATGCAAAAGTAACAGGCGTTTCAGAATCAGAAATCTATTTTGAACAGGAAGGCGTAACGCATACAATCAAGAATGCAGATACCCTTGTCTTTGCAGTTGGATACACACCAGTACCGCTTAACATCCAGAATGCTACATTCATTGGTGATTGTGAAAAAATCGGGAACTTGCAGGATGCCATTACAAATGCATATAAAGCAACAATTAACCTATAAAAAAAGGAGAAGCAATTGCTTCTC
>JABUSD010000354.1 GCA_021442845.1 Holdemanella sp. | reverse complement strand
CTAACATTTCTTCTGCAGCCTGTTTCAATACTTTTTCAGGTAAGACAGCAGGGCCTGCACTAAAATTGTAAACTCTTGTCATTTTCTTCACCTCTGGTGGTCCTTCTCCACCTATTTCCTTTCAGTACGGTACATATTATACCACGCAAGACTTTATATTCAAGGTCATTGTTCATAAAATAAAACCAAATGTTTTTAATTTGAATACAAAAATGTGAATCAAGATAATAATTTCACAAATAGATAATTATTCCATTCTTTTTGTTTTCCTTTATAATGAATATGTTGGAGGATTCTATATGAAAGTAACAAGTTTAAATATACCATTACCAGAAGATTTGATGAAATTGAAATGGAGTGGACAGTTTGCCTTAATGAAAGAAATGATTGATATCCGTTTACAGAAAGATATCCCACAGGCATTAAAAGAACGATTGATGTTAGAGAAGGAAATCATCGATTTATATCCAAGAGAGTTTATATATAGTAAAGAAGAAGCATTAAAGATCTGTAAAGAAAGAATCAGCGATTTCAAAGATGAAGAATTTGATGTTCTATTTAAAGCAGGAGATATTGAATTCTTCTTCATTGAAGGAGAATTAAAGATTAAGAATGATTTCTTTGATAATATCACAAAGACAAAAATGGCATATGCAAAACGCTGTAAGGATTATAAGAAAAGTGATGCTGCCATCGCTTTGGATGATGCCATTCATGCCATGATTGAAAAAAAGCAACTGGCATATAAGATTCATATTCGTACGCGTTTACAGGTGAATGCTGAAAAAGAAGATGAAACGGTAAGAGTGTGGCTTCCAATTCCACTTCATGAAGAGAATGTTCATGATTTTAAGATTATTGATATGACACCAGGAGGAATTGTCAATCCAGAAGATACAGCTCATAGAAATGTATATTATGAAGAAAAATATGAAAAAGGGAAGGAATACTTTGTTGAATATGAATTTGTCAATGCGATGAAATACAACGATCCAGACCCAGCACTTGTATCAGAAGAACAGCCAGATTTCTGTTTAGAAGAGCAGGAACCTCATTTCATTTCAACACCATATCTACAAAGTGTATTGGATGAAATCCTTGAGGGAGAAACAAATCCATTATTAAAAGCGAAAAAGATCTATTATTATGTTACAGGGCATTTAATGTATTCTTTTGTTCGCCAGTATATTACTTTACCTTGTATTCCTATGTATGCGGCAACAGGATGGAAGGGTGACTGTGGGATTATGGCAAGTCTATTTATCACATTATGTCGCATGGCACATATCCCTGCCCAATGGCAATCCGGATTGTATGCCAACCCATATATGATTGATAATCATGACTGGGCTAAGTTCTATGTAGCCCCATTTGGATGGTTGTATGCAGACTGTTCCTTTGGAAATGCAGGAGTAAGAACCGATGATCCTGTAAAACGTGCCTTCTATTTTGGCAATCTGGAACCATTTAGAATTCCAAGTGCGGTTGGATTCCAGCAGGATTATGTACCGGATACATTATATACAAGAAGAGATCCATACGATAACCAGACCGGGGAAGTGGAATTCATGAGTGGTCCAATCAAACAGGAAGACTATGTGATGAAACAGGATATCATTGAAATTGTTGAGGTCAAGGATGTCTTTTAAAGAACTTGGATTGGATGAAAATATCTTAAAAGCTTTATCTATATTAGACTATAAGGAACCATTGCCTGTACAGGAAAGGGTAATTCCTTATATGCTTGATACTATGAATCTGATTGTAAAGTCAAAGACAGGAAGTGGAAAAACGGCAAGTTTTGCCCTTCCAATCATCCAGAAAATGGAAATTGATGAAAAATTACCACAAGCATTGGTTCTTGTACCGACAAGAGAATTATCACTGCAGATAAAAGAGGAATTTGATAAATTAGGATCCTTTAAAAAGATAAAGACAATATCCATTACCGGAAAACAGCCCTTTAAGTTTCAAAAGGAAGATTTACAACAGCGTACGCATGTTGTGATAGGTACACCTGGAAGACTATTAGATCATCTCAAGCAGAATACGTTGAATGTAGACAAAGTAAAATATGTCATTCTCGATGAAGCGGATGAAATGTTGAATTTAAACTTTATTGAGGATATCCGATCTATCTTTGCGTTTCTTTCCTCCAATCCTGCTACTTGTATATTCAGTGCAACCTATCCAGAAGGAATTCAGAATCTATCTAAAGAATTCTTAAAGGATCCAAAAATGATAGAAATGGAAGGAAATGTCAAAATTGATGAATATTTCTATTCGGTTAAAGAAACGTTAAAAAATGAAATTCTATATCAATGCATTGGAAAGTACAAATGGGATAGCCTGATTGTCTTTGGAAAGACACAGGCAAGGGTAGAAGCGATATATACGTATTTAAAAGATAAGGATGTATCCTGCAATCGGATCCATGCAGGTCTCATGCAGGATGAGCGGTTTTCATGTATAAAGGATTTTAAGAAAGGTGCTTTCAGAGTCCTAATCGCAACGGATGTTGCCGCAAGAGGATTGGATATCATGAAAGTGGATTGTATTATCAATTATGATATGCCATCGCCTATGGCATTCTATACGCATCGAATTGGGCGAAGCGGAAGAGTCAATGAAAAAGGCATGGCCATCACCTTTATCAATGAATATGATAATAATCATGTACAACAGTTAAAAGAATATCTGCATAAAGAGATTCCTGTCGAACCTTTTATTCCATATACAATAAGTAAACAGGATAAGGAAATCATTTCAAAAAGTACAAAGATTGTAGAAAATAAGGCAAAGGAATTAAAGAAAGGAAGAATGACATTGTATCTGAATGGAGGAAAGAATAAGAAGATTCGTCCAGGAGATATTGTCGGTGCCATCTGTCAGATTGAAACTGTATCTATGGAAGATATTGGTATAATCCAGGTACAGGATCATCAATCCTATGTAGAAATATTAAATGATAAAGGAAAGCTTGTTTTAAAACAGCTACAGAATCGTACGATAAAAAATAAGAAACTAAAAATACAAGAGGCTAGATAGCCTCTTGTATTTTCTACTTATTACTTGTAACAATTAAAATCTTTGACCATAGATTAGAGATAATCTTACGGGCATTTTCATTGTATCTAAATACTTCATTCTTATCATTGGATAGAGATGGGATATAAGCATCAATACCATCGAAGTCCCCTTTGCTTAAATCATCGGCTACTTTTTTAACAGGTGATGTATATCCAACATAGGATGAGTTATCATAAGCCTGATCATATTCAGCAACAAAGTTAATGAATTCATACGCTAATTCAGGATTTTCCGCATTCTTTGGAATAACCATCGCATCTGTCCAGATGTTTGTTCCTGATTCAGGCATATAGTAGTCAATATCCGAATTTTCCGCAATGACATATGTTGCATCACCAGAATACATTAAACCAAATGCTTTACGAGCCTGTGCCATATTGTCGATGATTTCATCTGTAACAATTTCAGGGTCCATTGTTGTAACACACTTTTCAAGCCAGTCATAAGCTTCCTGTAATTCCTGTTCATTGTCTGTATTCATTGAATAACCCAATGCTTTTAAAGCCATCATGAAGGAATCTCTTTCAGAGTTGTATAGGTAGATATTTCCTTTGTATTTTGTATCAAGGAAGATATCCCAACCTTCTGTTTCTAAATCCTTTTTATCCACCTGTGTCTTATCATAGACAATACCAACAGTTCCATAGAAATAAGGAATGGAATATTTGTTTCCTGGATCGTATTCAAGATCTAAGATTTCAGGATTTAAATCATCCATACATGTGATTTTTGATTTATCCAATTCCATAAGATAATCTTCTTCAATCAATCTTTGGATCATGTAGTCACTAGGAACTAATAAATCATACTTTTCACCATTCGATACCTTTACATACATCTGTTCATTGGAATCAAAGAAATCATTGGATACTTTAGCCCCAGTTCTCTTTTCAAATTCATTGATTACATTTTCCCCGATGTATTCACCCCAGTTGTAAAGCTTTAGTGTCTGTCCTTCATATTTACCACTCTTTGATGAACATCCAGCTAATGATGCGACCATTGAAACCGCAAGTACTCCTTTTAACATTTTCTTCATTTCGATTTCCTCCTAAAATAAAAATGTCAGACGCATAGACATCTGACACTGAAATACATGACAACACAAAAAGTGAGTCCCATCTTATTGATTATTTCATAAGTAGATGCATATGCTTATAAAACTGAGCTTTTAACTCAATCAATAAGGTAATCAAATTACCTTCCCTGTCCTTCAAACAGAGTTCTTATCTCTTCGATAAGTCTTCGGCATTTGACCCGGCCGTCCGTGTAGCCTTATCCTTTTGGGAGGTCTATCACTTTTGTGACGATATTATTGTATCAGTAAATTTTTAAATATCAATATATATTGTTCATAAATTATAGTCATATTTGGACAGGATGTATTTGAAATAATTTGTGAAAATACCTTGAAAAAAGCGTATATTAATTGTAAAATAGCATGCATAAAGGTTATGAAGAGAAGAAGTACAGGACGGATTTTCTTTTAGAGAGATGTTGTGTGGTGAAAAACATCAGAAATAAATCCTGGAACGTGTCTTGGAACTGCATTGTCGAAATCATAGATGAGGCAATGATCGTGCTTTCGCGTTAAGAAAAAGGTGTCACTCAAATAGATTGAGTGGAAATTAGGTGGTACCGCGTTCATTACGTCCTTTTTGTGTTAAGGGCGTTTTTTTGTGAGGTGATGGTATGGAAGGCCGACGATGTAAATTGGATTTGAATTTAGAAAAAAACATATAGAAAGATGGAGGAAAAAGGAAATGAAAAAACAGTATAAGAAAATTGTATTAGCTTACTCAGGAGGATTGGATACATCGGTATTAATCCCATGGTTAAAGGAAAATTATGGAGCTGAAATCATTGCGGTTTCAGGAAATGTAGGACAGGGAACTGAATTGGATGGTTTAGAAGAAAAGGCATTAAAGACAGGAGCTTCTAAATTATATATTGAAGATTTAAATGAAGAATTCGTAAATGAATATGTAATTCCAACAATGCAGTGTGGAGCTGCTTATGAAGGATACTTATTAGGAACTTCATTCGCACGTCCAATCATCGCAAAACGAATTACTGAAATTGCTCTTAAAGAAGGAGCTGATGCGATTTGCCATGGATGTACAGGAAAAGGAAATGACCAGGTTCGTTTTGAACTAGCAATCAAGGCATTTGCGCCTCATATGGATATCATTGCACCTTGGCGATTCTGGGAATTGAATTCGCGTGAAAAGGAAATTGAATATGCAGAAGCACACAATATCCCATTAAAGATTAATAAGGAAACAAACTATTCAAAGGATAAGAACTTATGGCACTTATCACATGAAGGATTGGATCTGGAAGACCCAGCCAATGAAGCACCAATCCAGAAGCCAGGATTCTTAGAATTGGGTGTTTCTCCATATGCAGCACCAGATACACCAACAGAAATCACAATGCACTTTGAAAAAGGTGTTCCTACATCATTAAATGGTAAGGAAATGAAACCATTGGATATCATCCTTGAATTGAATAAATTAGGAGGAGCGAATGGTATTGGATTGTTAGATGTTGTTGAAAACCGTTTAGTTGGTATGAAATCACGTGGTGTATATGAAACACCAGGTGGAACAATTCTTTATGCAGCACATGCGAAGTTAGAGGAAATCACATTGGATAGAGAAACAGCACACTACAAACAGCAGGTGGCTTTGAAGTTTGCTGATATCGTATATAACGGACAGTGGTATACACCATTAAGAAAGGCATTGAGTGCTTTTGTCACAACAACACAGGAAACAGTAACAGGCGATGTTTCACTAAAACTATATAAAGGAAATATCATTCCTACATCGGTTACTTCACCATATAGCTTATATTCAAGCGGTATGGCAACATTTGATGAAGATGACTGCTACAACCAGGCAGATAGTGCAGGATTCATCAACTTATTTGGATTGCCACTAAAGGTTAGAGCATTAAATGACCAGGCATTATTTGAAAAAGAAGGAAAACACTTCCCAAGTGTAGAATAGGAGACATAATATGGCAAAAATGTGGGCAGGACGTTTCGCAAAGGAGACAGATTCAAAAGTAGACGATTTTAATACATCCCTTCCTTTTGATTGCCGCTTGTATGAAGAAGACATTCAAGGTTCCCTGGCTCACGTAGCTATGTTAGAAAAACAGGGAATCGTAACAACGAAAGATGCACAGGATATTCAGGAAGGGTTGAAATCCATTCTAAAGGATATCAATGAAGGAAAATTACCATTTGGACAAGGGTTTGAAGACATTCATATGTTTGTGGAGGAAACCCTAACAAATCGTATTGGCGATGCCGGAAAGCGACTGCATACAGGACGTTCGCGTAATGATCAGGTTGCCCTTGATATGCGTTTGTATGTAAAAAAGGAAATCAAGGAAATCCAGGCATTGATACTGGATTTCATGAAATCCTTAACCGCAATGGCAAGAGTCAACTTAGAAACCTATATTCCAGGCTATACCCATCTTCAAAGAGCACAGCCAATTACAATTGCACACTGGATGATGGCTTATGCCAATATGTTGAAAAGGGATATCCGACGATTACAGAATACATATGATTTAATGAATGAATGTCCATTAGGATGTGGTGCATTAGCTACAACAACCTATCCAATTGATCGTAACTATACATCGGATCTATTAGGCTTTACACAACCGGTAGACAATTCACTCGATGGTGTCAGTGATCGTGATTATTGTATTGAACTATGTTCTGATTTATCCATTTTAATGATGCATCTATCAAGATTCTCAGAAGAGATCATCGCATGGTGCTCCCTTGAATTCCATTATATTGAACTGGATGATGCCTTCTCAACAGGATCTTCTATCATGCCACAGAAAAAGAATCCAGATATCTGTGAATTGATACGTGGAAAGACAGGAAGAGTCTATGGCTCTTTAATGACATCTCTTACAATGTTGAAAGGACTTCCCCTTGCCTACAACAAAGATATGCAGGAAGACAAGGAAGCGGTATTTGATGCGATTGATACCGTGAAACAGTGTCTAGTCGTTGTCAAACCGATGTTTGATACAATGACAATTTTAAAGGAAAACTGTGAATATGCATGTTTACATGGATATATCAATGCGACAGACTGTGCGGATTATTTAACACGAAAAGGACTTCCATTTAGAGATGCCTATCATGTAGTAGGTTCGCTTGTAGGATACTGCAATAAGAACCATATGGCATTGAATGAATTAAGTCTTGAACAGTTCAAGGAATTCAATGAAGCTTTTGATAAGGATGTATATCAGGCATTGGATTTAAAGACATGTGTAGAAATGCGTAAGGTATTAGGAGGACCAAGTCAGAATGAAGTGGTCCGTCAGATCCAGATGATAGAGAGATTTATTAACGAAAGGTGTTCGTAATGGATAAACCAAAGATTTATATTGATGGACAGGCAGGAACAACTGGATTGGAAATCTATCAGCGCTTATCAAAGCGAGAGGATATTGAAATTATTCTAATCGATCCTGAAAAGCGTAAAGATGATGTTGAAAGAAAGAAATGCATGGATAAAGCGGATCTAGTCTTTCTATGTCTGCCAGATGCAGCAAGTATTGCAGCCATCGATTTATTAGATGAAAACACAAAGGTAATTGATGCATCGACAGCGCATCGCTGTAACGATGATTGGGCCTATGGCATGTGTGAATTAAGCGATGCACATAAACATAAAATTGAAACAAGCCATCGCGTTGCCAATCCAGGATGTCATGCCACTGGATTTATCATGGCTGTGTATCCTCTTGTTCAAAAAGGATTGATTGATAAGGACAGCGTCTTGGTAGCCCATTCCCTAACGGGATATTCTGGTGGGGGAAATAAGATGATTGCCCAATATGAAAACGATAAGACAGAAGATTTATATGCACCAAGAATCTATGGATTGACACAGATGCATAAACATCTTCCTGAAATGAAGAAGATGACAGGATTGAATGAAGAGCCAATCTTCAATCCGATTGTTGATGATTATTATCGTGGAATGGCAGTTACCGTACCGGTTTTTAACCATTCTATCGATGAAGTCTATGAAGTTTTAAAGAACTGGTATGAAGGAAAACCATTGATTACCGTATCCAAACAGGTCGATGGTATGATAAGTGCCAATACAAAGGCAAACAAGGATAGCCTTGAATTGATTGTATCTGGCAATGATAAAAAGGCATGCATCACAACGCTATTTGATAATTTAGGCAAAGGAGCTTGTGGAGCTGCGATTCAGAATATGAATTTAATGTTAGGGTTTGATCAGACAAAAGGATTAGACCTTTAGAAAGGTGGGTTAGAATGAAAGTTATTCAAAATGGTATATGCGCCGCTAAAGGATTTAAAGCAGGAGCTTGTCATTGTGGAATTCGAAAGAATCAGTCAAAAGATGACTTAGCTATGATTTATTCAATCCAGCCATGTAACTGTGCTGCAACTTATACAACAAATAAAGTAAAGGCAGCCCCATTAAAAGTAACAAAGAATCACTTGCAGAATGGAATTGCCCAGGCCGTCATTGTGAATTCAGGAAATGCCAATGCGTGCAATCCCGTTGAAATGGAAAATGCCGAATTAGAAGCAAAGGTTGCTGCTGATTTATTAGGAATTGATACTAACGATGTGATTGTTGCATCGACAGGTGTAATTGGACAGCCTTTACCAATTGCCTGTATTCAGGAAAATGCACATTGCATTGAATTAAGTGAAGCAGGAAATGATAAGGCAGCCAAAGCGATTTTAACAACCGATACAGTAGAAAAAGTTATTGCGGTTGAATTTGATATTCATGGAACAACCGTAAAAATGGGAGGAATCTGTAAAGGTTCTGGTATGATTCATCCAAATATGGGTACGATGTTAGCTTTTATCACAACAGACTGTAACATTTCATCAGACTTACTGGATGAAATGATTCATGACAATGTAAAGAAGACATTCAACCGTGTCAGTGTAGATGGGGATACATCCACAAATGATATGTGTGTTATCATGGCCAATGGATTAGCAGGAAATGAAGAAGTATCAAAGGAAGATGATTCTTATGCAACATTCAAGGAAGCTTTCCTATTTGTGATGGAAACATTGGCAAAGAAGATTGCTGCGGATGGAGAAGGAGCTGGAAAGCTTATGACAAGTACTGTCATTCATGCAGCTAATGAAGCCAAGGCCGAAGTGTTATCAATGTCGGTATGTTCTTCTTCTTTAGTAAAAGCTGCTATGTTTGGAGCGGATGCCAACTGGGGACGTGTCATCTGTGCATTAGGCTATTCGGGTGAAGATTTCGATCCTGAAACAGTGGATATCTACTTCAAGTCAAAGAAGGGAATTGTACAGTGCTGTAAAGATGGAAAAGGACTTCCATTTGATGAAGAACTGGCTAAAGAAATCTTATTGGATGATGAAGTTGAAATCATTTCCGATATGAAAGAAGGAGATGCTTTTGTATCATGCTGGGGATGTGATTTGACATATGATTATGTAAAGATCAATGGAGATTATCGAACATGAGAATTGATCCAGGGATTAAGGCAAATATTCTGATTGAAGCCTTACCTTATATACAGGAGTATGTAGGTGAAGTGGTTGTCATTAAATATGGTGGAAATGCCATGATTAATGAAGATCTGAAGGAAGCCGTCATTAAAGATGTCGTCTTATTGAATCTGATTGGAATAAAAGTTGTACTGGTGCATGGAGGTGGACCAGAAATCAACGAAATGTTAGATAAAGTCGGCAAAAAAGGTCAATTCATCAACGGGTTACGTGTAACCGATGATGAAACTATGGATGTCGTTCAGATGGTTCTTTGCGGTAAGGTCAATAAAAATCTTGTATCCCTACTACGTAAAGCAGGTGGTACAGGAATCGGTCTTGCGGGTATGGATGGTAATCTGTTTGAAGCCGTCAAATGTGATGATGTACATGGAAATGTAGGAAATATCACAAAGGTAAATCCACAGATTGTCAAAGATATTCTGGATAAAGGATATATTCCGGTTATTTCCAGTGTTGCA
The DNA here is from genome assembly GCA_021442845.1 of Holdemanella sp. Taxonomy (GTDB): domain Bacteria; phylum Bacillota_I; class Bacilli_A; order Erysipelotrichales; family Erysipelotrichaceae; genus Floccifex. The sequence goes on along the minus strand of JABUSD010000354.1, from coordinate 1,882 downwards.
GCGGGTGTAGACCAGATGATGAATTACAATATCAATGCCGATATTGCCGCTGAAAAATTAGCAATTGCCTTAAAGGCAAAGAAGTTTATTTTATTAACTGATGTGATGGGGTTGATGAAAGATCCAAAGGATGATTCAACATTGATTCCAGAATTAAAGATATCGCAGGTACCAGCCTTAATGAAGGAAGGAATTATTTCCGGAGGAATGATTCCAAAGGTACAATGCTGTGTAGAAGCCATTCGTCAAGGTGTTGGCACAGTTAATATTCAGGATGGACGTGTACCACATTCCATTCTGATTGAAATTTTAAGCAATGATGGTGTAGGAACGATGTTCTATTAGGAGGTTGCTCATGGATTTTGAAACAGTCAAACAAAAAGAAAGCGCCTATGTGATGAATACATATGGAAGAGCACCTATATGTTTTGTCAAAGGAGAAGGCTGTACATTGTATGATAGTACAGGAAAAAGCTATATCGATTTAACATCAGGGATTGGTGTCAATGCATTGGGTCACAACCATCCAGAATTAGTTGAAGCGATTTCAAACCAGGCAGCTACATTGATGCATGTATCCAATCTATATTATACAGAGCCTATGGTAGAAGTTGCTGAAAAGCTGGCAAAGGGAAGCGGATTAAAGAAAGTCTTCTTTGCCAATTCCGGAGCCGAAGCCAATGAAGGACTGATTAAATGTGCCCGTAAGTATTCGTCTGACAAATATGGAAATGACCGCTTTGTGATTCTGAGTTTAAAACAGTCATTCCATGGAAGAACAATGAACACATTAAAGGCAACCGGACAGGCAAAGTTTCACCAATGGTTCTATCCATTTCCAGAAGGATTTGATTATGTCATAGCCAATGACTTTGAAGATTTCAAAGCTCATGTCAATGAACATGTATGTGCCGTTATGATGGAAATGATCCAAGGAGAAGGTGGTGTATTGCCACTGGATAAAGACTTTGTACAGCAGGTAAGTGCCTATTGCAAGGAAAGAGATATCTTAGTCTGTGTTGATGAAGTACAGACAGGAATTGGACGAACAGGAACACTATTTGCTTACCAGCAGTTTGGAATTGAACCAGATATCATTTCCATTGCCAAAGGATTGGGTGGAGGCTTTCCAATTGGAGGCTTCATGGTTGGTGAAAAGTGTGAATACACTATGCAGCCAGGTCAGCATGGTTCTACATTTGGGGCAACCCCACTAGGATGTGAAGCAGCCAATGTTGTCCTTAAAACAGTGGATACACCTGAATTTTTACAGGCAGTAAAGGAAAAGGGAGACTATTTTATGAATGGAATCCGCTCTTTCCAATCAGAAAATATTAAAGATGTACGTGGTATGGGATTGATGATTGGAATTATTGTCGATCCAGAAAAACGTGCAGACTATGTAAACAATTTAAGAGATAAAGGTATTCTTGTCTTAACGGCAGGATTGGATGCGATTCGATTATTGCCACCACTTGTGATTTCCTATGATGAAATTGATGCTAGTCTTTCCATTATGAAGGAGATCTTTGAATGAAACATCTATTGAAATTAATGGATCTGACAAAAGAGGATATCACATCGATTCTTGATATTGCCGATCAGCTGAAATATGAATTGAAACATGGAATCCCGCATAAATTATTAGATGGTAAATCCGTTGCCCTGATTCTGGAAAAAGTAAGTACGCGTACCCGTGTTGCCTTTGAAACTGGAATCAATCAATTAGGCGGACAGCCATTACTCCTATCAAAAAGCGATTTGCAGATGGATAGAGGAGAACCCATTCAGGATACCGCAAGAGCTTTATCAAGATATTTAGATGGTGTCATGATTCGAACATTTGATCAAAGCGTTGTGGATAACTTTGCAAAATATGGAA
>JABUSD010000052.1 GCA_021442845.1 Holdemanella sp. | reverse complement strand
GAGCATGAATTCATGCTCGCTTTTTCATTAAAGGAGACATTATGAGTTTGTTAGAAATGAATCACATTTACAAATCGTTTGGTGGTGTTAAAGCGCTACAGGACGTACATTTAACCGTAGATAGTGGTGAAATCTGTGCGCTCATGGGTGAAAACGGTGCAGGAAAATCAACTCTAATGAATATTTTAACAGGAGTAATTCCTATGGACGCTGGTACTATCCAGTTTGATGGAAAAGATTATCCAGCACCTAGTATTCGCCAGATGGAAGAAGCAGGAATTGCATTTGTACACCAGGAGTTGAATGTTATAAACGATTTGACTGTATTTGAAAACATCTTCTTAAATCGAGAAATCTATAATAAATTCCATATTCTTGATCAGAAGACAATGATTGAACAGACAAAAGAATTGTTTGAAAATCTTGGTGTTGAAATCAATCCAACTATCATGGTATCTGAACTAAAGACAAGTGAAAAACAGCTGTTGGAAATCTGTCGTGCCTTGCATATGGATGCAAAACTATTGATTCTTGATGAACCAACAACTTCTCTGAGCAACGAGGAAATTGATCACTTGTTTGGTATTCTTAGAAAGATGAAAACGCAAGGTAAATCATTTATCTTTATTTCTCATAAAATGCCTGAAATCTTTGCGATTGCGGATACGTATACGGTATTTAGAAATGGTAAATACGTATCAGAAGGTAAAATTTCAGAGACAAACCCAACAAATATGACATCGGACATGATTGGTGAAACATATGCTGAAAAGGATGTATATCAGACAAGATCATTAGGTGAAGTTGTATTATCTGTAAAAAATCTTACAGGAGATGGATTTAAGAATATTAATTTTGAACTTCGTAAAGGGGAGGTGTTCGCACTTACTGGATTAGCAGGCTGTGGTGCAAGTGAACTTATGCATACGCTGTTTGGTGCATCACCAATCTTTGGAGGAGAAATCATTGCCGAAGGGAAAAAACTGAATAAAGGAATTAAGTTCTTTATGAAAAATAAGGTGGCAATGTTGCCAAATAACCGTAAAGAAAATTCAGTAATACCAGATTTGACGATTCTAGAAAATATGTATTCAGCAGAGCACCAGATCTCATCGAATAAACAGATGATTGTATTAAAAAATGAATTAGAGCGTTATGAAAAACAGAAAACAACACTTCGTATCAAAGCGGATCAGCCAAGTGATGCGATTAATTCATTAAGTGGTGGAAATCAGCAGAAAATCTTCTTAGCTAGATGGCTAAATACAGAAGCTGATATTTTGTTGTTTGATAATCCAACCCAAGGGGTAGATGTTGGTGCTAAGGCAGAAATCTACCAATTGATTATGGAATTCGCAAAAGCAGGAAAGACAATCATCATGAATACATTGGAAATCCCTGAAATCATGAAAGTAGCTGACCGTTGTGCTGTTTTATATGACGGTGAAATTGTTCATGAATTCAAACACGATGAAATCAATGAGAAAGATGTAATGTTATATTCTACGAATGCAATTAATACTAAAGGAGGGAACTAGATATGGAAAAGAAACCAAAGAATTTCATGGCTACATTATCTAGATTATGGTCTGAATACAGTTATATATTTGTATTATTATTAATTATGGTTGTATATGCCTTAGTAATCATAAATAATGGGCAAAATTTTGGATTAGGGCATATTTCGACTATTTTATCATCACAGTATACAGTTATCGTTGGAACGATTGCCCTTGGTATGGCTCTTGTTATCATTACTGGGCAGATTGATTTATCCGTGGGTTCAACACTGGTAGTCACAACAGCTAGTTCAATTGTTGCCTACAACATTTCAGGTGGTAGTGTTATTGTGATGGTTCTTGCTGGTGTTTTTGCTGGATTTATCTGTGGATTAATAAATGGTTTACTGGTTGGATATGCCCAAATGCCACCATTTATCGTTACATTAGGTACAATGTTAATCTATCGTTCTTTAGCATTATCCTTTGTAAATGCTAAATTAGGGGATTTCAGTACAAAAGCGGGTATTTCAAGTGGACAGTTTAAATTATTGACTACGTTTAAATCATATGATTTTATCCGTATGCAATTTGGTTCTGGATCCTTGAACCTATTTGGATTCAAGATTCCATATATTACTATGTTATTTGTATTGATTACAATTTTATTCATAGTAATTACACAGAAGACTAAATATGGTAAATCTGTTTATGCTGTTGGATCTAATGAAAAAGCAGCTCGCTTAACAGGTATTAATGTAACAAATGTTAAGATGTCAGTATTTATCATTACAGGTGTACTAGTTGGTGTTGCAGGAATTATGCAGGCATGTAAGATGTCCAATGTTAACCCGGCATCATCTGGTCAGTCATATGAAATGTATGCAATCGCATCGGTTGTTCTTGGTGGTGTTGCGATGTCAGGAGGACGTGGAAAGTTATTGGGTGTATTATTCGGTGCCATGTCTTACTGTACAGTCAATACAATCATTGCGATTTCTGGATTGCCTATCACTATGCAGGATGCATTCCAGGGTGTTGTATTAATTACTGTAATCTTAATTCAGGCTGTATCTCCAATCATTAAAGAGAAACTGGATCAGGCTAAAAAACGAAAAGCAAACAAAGCGATATAAGGAGGTTTATAACTATGGTAAATATTGGTGTTATCGGTTGTGGTAAAATTGCGCAGGTTCGTCACTTGCCAGAATATGCTGACAACAATAATTGTAAAATCACAGCTCTATTCGATATTAATAAAGAACGTGCTGAAGAATTAGCTGTAAAATATGGAGCTAAGGCATATGATTCTATTGAAGCCATATTAGCAGACAAGACGATTGATGCTGTTAGTATCTGTACAAGTAACGCAACACATGCATCGATTACTATAGATGCACTAAATGCAGGAAAAGATGTATTGTGTGAAAAACCAATGGCAATCACATTGGAAGAATGTGAAGCTATGGTTGAAGCTGCCAAAAAGAATGGAAAGAAATTGATGATCGGACAAAACCAGCGTTTGGCAAAAGCGCATGAAGTCGCAAAAGAATTGGTTGAAAGCGGAAAACTTGGAAAAGTATTGACTTTCCGTACAGCATTTGGACATGGTGGGCCAGAAACATGGTCTGTAGATCCAGGAAAAAACACATGGTTCTTTGATAAGAAACGTGCTGCAATGGGAGCTATGGCTGATTTAGGAATCCACAAGACAGACTTAATTCAATATCTGGTAGGAAGCAAAGTTGTTTCTACACAAGCGGTTTTAACTACATTGGATAAAAAGGGAGCGGATGATCAGTTAATTGGTGTTGATGATAACGCAATCTGTATTTATACAATGGCAAATGGAACAATTGGTACTATGACAGCTAGCTGGACATATTATGGACAGGAAGACAACTCAACAATCTTATATTGTACAAATGGTATTCTTCGTCTATATGACAATCCAGAACACACAGTACAGTGGATTCATGCAGATGGTACTATAGAAAATATTGAAGCGGATGCAATCCAGACAAATGATAACCAGACTAAATCTGGAATTATCGATTTATTCTTAGAATGTCTTGTAGAGGATAAAGAACCTGAAATTTCTGGTGCAGATGTTCTATCAGCAATGCGTGCTGTATTCGCAAGTATCAAATCATCTGAAACAGGGCAAAAAGTTGATATTGAAGCAAATAGAGGATAATGCATATGAAAATGGGTTTAGTAAGTGCCATTCTTGATGGATGGACATTTGAAGAAATGATTGATACTTGTGCTAAAATGGGATTTAAATGCGTAGAAGTTGCATGCTGGCCAAGTGGAAAAGCTGAAAGACGATATGCAGGTGTTAGCCATATTGATGTTTCCAATACAAGTAAAGAATATATTGAATATATTAAAAAATATTGTAAATGGTGTGGTGTTGAAATATCTTCTCTAGCATTCTATCCTAATACGATGGATGGAGATTTAGAAAAGCGAGAGGCAGCCATCTCTCATTTATATAAAGTCATTAAAATGTCTTCTTTATTAGGTGTAAATATGGTAACTACATTCATTGGTAGAGATCAGACTAAATCAGTAGAAGAAAATATCGAATTGTTTAAAGAAATCTGGCCACCTATTATCAATTATGCAGAGGAATCAGGTGTTAAGATTGCGATTGAAAACTGTCCGATGTTATTTGGTCAAGATCAATGGCCAGGAGGACAGAACTTGATGACAACTCCAGTAATCTGGCGCAAGTTATTTGAAATCTGCCCAAATAAGAACTTTGGATTGAACTTTGATCCAAGTCATTGCATCTGGCAGCAATTGGATTATATTGCACCGATCTATGAATTCAAGGATCGTCTATTCCATGTTCACTACAAAGATATTAAAATGTATCCAGAAAAATTAGCACAATGTGGAACGATGGCTTATCCACTTGATTATATGTCGCCAAAACTTCCTGGATTGGGTGATGTTGATTGGGGTAAATTTGTATCGGCTTTAACGGATATTGGATATGATGGATTTACATGTATTGAAGTAGAAGATAAAGCATTTGAATCTTCTAAAGAAAGAATTCTTGATAGCATTCGCTTATCAAAGCGTTATCTGGATCAATTTGTAATCTAATATATGACTGACATTCCTAGCGAATGTCAGTTTTTTTAGGTAAAGTTAAGGTTTCTTTTGATTACGGTTAAGAATCATATTTTATACTAAAACCATCAAAAGAAACGAGGAAAAGACGATGAAGACACTATTTAGTTTAATGTTAGTTACCGCATCTATTACAGGTGCAGTTGTATTCAGAGCACATCAATTAGGATCAAAAACACACGGATATATCTAGATAATAATAAAACGAAGTGTTTATACTATGATTTAAAAAGTCATAGTTTTTTTGTTTCCATACAACATTCTAAGAAGCCAAAGAAATAATAAAAAGCCTTTACCTATGGGTTAATTCGCATATTTATCTGATTAAAACTGTTTAAGATACTCATTATTTGAAAACTTTTGGAATGAGCGAATCGCTTGCCATTTAGAGAGTGAAATAATATAATACAAAATATACTTCCCGACATAAAGACAGGATCTGAGTGAAAGGTGCGTTATAAGTTTTTTGACTATGCATTGCTTATTTGCGCCACCACTATGCTGTGATGGCGCTATTTTTGTATATAGAAAAGGTGCTTGGCTTAAATATGGGAGTTAAAGAAAGGAGAAGAAATGGAAACAAGAGTTGCGATTATAAGTATTATTGTAGAGGATGTTGAATCCGTCAAACTTTTAAACGATATATTACATGACTATGGTCAGTACATAATCGGAAGAATGGGAATTCCCTACAAACCTAAAAATGTAAATGTAATCAGTATTGTTGTTGATGCTCCACAGGATAAGATTTCTGCCCTATCAGGCAAAATAGGAAAACTTCCAGGAGTGAGTGCGAAAGCGGCACTTTCAAAGGTCTAATTTGTATATGACTCGAATTAGACAACTTATCGATAAGCTTGAAAAGAATACATCGTTATCTCAAGAAGAATATACACAGTTGATTCGCGAAATCCAAAAGCCAGATATGGAATATCTTATGGAGAAGGCAGAAAAAATAAGGCAGAAATATTATGGAAGAGATATCTATGTGCGTGGATTGATTGAATTCACAAACATCTGTAAGAATAACTGTTATTACTGTGGTATACGAAGCTCTAACCGAAATTGTGAAAGGTATAGGCTTACAAAAAAAGAGATACTGGAATGTTGTGAAAAAGGATGGACATTAGGTTATCGGACGTTTGTTCTGCAGGGAGGCGAAGATCCAGCTTTTACACCTGAAGAAATGGCAGATATTGTAAAATCAATCAAATCGTTTCATCCAGAATGCGCTGTTACTCTATCCTTTGGAGAATATCCCTTTGAAGTATATAAACTCTGGAAGGAAGCTGGTGCAGATCGATATTTATTAAGACATGAAACTGCAAATAAGAAGCATTATGAAACTCTTCATCCAGTTGAGATGTCTTTTGATAATCGAATGCGCTGTTTATATGATTTAAAAGCGCTTGGATATCAGGTTGGATGTGGTTTTATGGTAGGATCACCGAATCAAACACCTGAAGATTTAGCGCAGGATATGTGCTTCATAAAGGGATTCAAACCGGATATGGTTGGTGTTGGTCCTTTTATTCCACATAAGGATACACCATTTAAGGATATGAAAGCAGGAACATTAGAGCAAACGCTGATTATGCTGGCATTAATCCGATTGTCATTGCCAGAGGTATTGCTTCCAGCAACTACAGCTCTAGGAACCATTGATCCTTTAGGAAGAGAACTTGGAATAAGAGCGGGCGCAAATGTATGCATGCCAAATTTATCCCCAGAAAGTGTAAGAAACAAATATACTTTATATGACAACAAGTTATGCACAGGTGATGAAGCGGCGGAGTATTTAAAAAGTTTATCAAACCGAATGAATAAAATCGGTTACAACATCATATCTGCACGTGGTGACAGATATGGATTTAAAAGATTATAAGAAGGAGTTAAAGAAAATGTTTGAATATAATCCAAAATCATTAAAAGCAGAAGAATTTATTAACCATCAGGAGATTCTTGATACAATGGCATATGCTGAAGAGCATAAAAATGACGTAGAATTGATCCATCAGATTCTTGAAAAGGCACGACCACAGAAAACGGATAAAGGGTATTCATGTGCTGGTCTTACACACCGTGAAGCATCTGTGCTTCTTGCATCGGATCTTCCTGAAGTAAATGAGAGAATATTTGAAATTGCAGAAGAAATCAAATTAGCTTTCTATGGAAATAGAATTGTTATCTTTGCGCCATTGTATCTTTCAAACTATTGTGTAAACGGTTGTTTATATTGTCCATATCATCTTAAGAATAAACATATTCCACGTAAAAAATTAACACAGGATGAAGTAAGAGAAGAAGTTATTGCACTTCAGGATATGGGACATAAACGCCTTGCGATTGAAGCAGGTGAAGACCCTGTAAATAACCCATTAGAATATATCCTTGAATGTATTAATACAATTTATAGCGTTAAACATAAAAATGGAGCAATCCGTCGTGTAAATGTAAATATCGCAGCTACAACAGTTGAAAACTATAAGAAGTTAAAAGATGCTGGAATTGGTACATATATCCTTTTCCAGGAAACATATCATAAGGAAAGCTATGAAACGCTTCACCCTACAGGACCAAAACACGATTATTGTTATCATACAGAAGCCATGGACCGTGCTATGGAAGGTGGTATCGATGATGTTGGTCTAGGTGTATTATTTGGACTTGAAGGCTATAAGTATGAATTTGCAGGACTTATTATGCATGCTGAACATCTTGAAGCCGTTCATGGGGTAGGACCTCATACAATCAGTGTTCCGCGTGTAAAGCCAGCGGATGATATTGATCCAGAAGAATTCAACAACAGCCTTTCTGATGAGACATTTGAAAAGATTGCTGCATGTATTCGACTTGCCGTTCCTTATACAGGAATGATTATTTCTACAAGAGAAACAGAAGCTGTTCGTTCAAAAATGCTTAAGTGTGGTGTTTCGCAGGTTTCAGGAGGATCACGTACATCCGTTGGTGGATATGCAGGCTATTCAGCTGATGAACGTCCTCATGATACAGAACAGTTTGATGTATCCGATCAGCGTTCATTGGATGAAGTTGTTAAATGGCTGATGGAAAGTGGACATATTCCATCATTCTGTACAGCATGTTACCGTGAAGGACGTACAGGGGATCGTTTCATGAGCCTTTGTAAAACAGGACAGATTCAGAACTGCTGTCATCCAAACGCGTTGATTACACTTTCTGAATATCTGGAAGACTATGCTTCACCAGAAACAAAAGAAGTTGGTTATAAGATGATTGAAAAGGAATTAATGAACGTTCCAAAGGAAAAGGTTCGTGAAATTGCAAAACAGCATATCAATGATATCCGAACAAGCAATGCACGTGACTTCAGATTCTAATAAAGATAAGGAGGGTTTACATGGGATTGAATAATCTGCCATCATCAGAAAGAGCACATATCAGTTTTTTTGGAAGAAGAAATGCCGGTAAATCCAGCGTTGTTAATGCGGTGACAGGACAAAAGCTTTCCATCGTATCTGATAAATTAGGGACAACGACAGATCCTGTAACAAAAGCTATGGAAATTCTTCCTATGGGACCCGTTGTCATTATCGATACGCCAGGCTTTGATGATGAAGGGGAACTGGGAGAACTTCGTGTCGAAAAAGCGAAACAGGTATTAAATAAAACGGATGTAGCTGTTTTAATTATTGATGTTAGTGCTGGCATGAAGGAAACGGATAAAGAACTAATCTCCCTTTTTAAGGAAAAGGAGATACCTTATATAACTGTATATAACAAATGTGATACTTTGGAAGAAGTTCCAGCTGATAATGGAAATACATTGTATGTATCTGCATTAACTGGATCAGGAATCCATGAATTAAAGGAAAAGATTGCATCCTTTACTCCAGATAAAAGAGAGAAATTCATTGTTCGAGATCTTATAGAGGAAAAGGATTTAGTTGTCCTTGTCATTCCAATTGATGAATCAGCACCAAAAGGACGTATTATCCTTCCGCAGCAGCAGACATTAAGAGAAGTATTGGATACAAATGCAGTTGCGGTATGTGTACAGGATACAGATCTTAAAGATTATCTAGCTACAGGAGGAAAAAAGCCTAAAATGGTAATAACGGATAGCCAGGCATTTAAACTGGTTTCAGACGTTGTTCCAGAGGATATTCCACTTACATCATTTTCTATTCTTCTTGCCCGTTATAAAGGATTTTTAATTGAAGCAGTAAAAGGCGTGTCTGCTCTTAAAGAATTAAAAGAAGGAAGTTGCATTCTAGTAGCAGAAGGATGTACACATCATAGACAATGCAATGATATTGGAACCGTTAAACTTCCAAATATGATTCGAAAATTTACTGGTAAAGATTTTATATTTGAAACTGTCAGCGGACGTGAATTTCCAGATAATCTGTCTAAATACGATCTAGTGCTTCACTGTGGTGGATGTATGCTGAATGATAGAGAAGTGCAGAATCGTATGAAATCAGCTGTATCACAAGGCATTCCTTTCACGAATTATGGAATCACAATTGCTTATCTAACGGGAATATTGAAAAGATCACTTGAATTGTTTCCAGAACTTATAAAGCTTATCTAGAAGCGGATTTTCCGCTTCTTTTTTACTTCGATTGGATTCGAAGTAAAATTGAAGTGACTAAGAAGAATAAAGGAAACTTGTTTAAGTAATGTGTTATAAATAAGGTGGCGAACTATGAAGGAATATAAATTTTCAAAAGACTAGCTATCGATTAGAGAAATTCTAGTTCACCGCAGATTAATGTACAGCAAGTAACAATATCACGAAATGAGAAGGGTGAAACAAGACCTTCTGCGAGTCTCATAGAAAAGGTTTATGGATACGCCTTTGATAAGAAACTGAACTACAAAGACAGTTTGAAATATTTAAGAGAATAAGAAAAGGGATATGAAAACGAATCAATGTCTTCAGTTTCTTTTTACATATAATACAAGATTATCAGAAATTACCTTTAGTCCATTATTGTGTGGCATTTTAGCAGGTTGACATTGATTATGTAAACGGAACAGAAGGTTTTATTTTTATTTTCAAGCTACATAGTGTCGTAATTGAATTATCTAAAGATGAACAAATGGTATTGGATATTATTAAGGTAAATCCAGACGAATCAGCAGCATCAATTTCCAAAAAAATTAGGTCTGAAAGGACTGTCCAAAGAGTAATTAGGGCCTTAAAAGGAAGAGGCATGCTCGAACGGGTTGGCGGAACAAAAAGGTATTGGAAAATCATATAGAATAATTATGAGAGGTTATAGAATGTTATGATTAAAATATTACTTATTTGCCACGGTATAACCCGTACCTGGCCTTACAACCGATATAAAATAAGGCTTTCTGAAAAATGAATCAAGATTTATACCCTTTTGCAAAAAATATCATGAACTGTCAAGAACTCTAATATATAAAGAAAGCAAAACGTTTCAGAAGAACAACGTAAGCGTTCATGTTTGTGCACTATTTTCTGTTGACAATGCGAATAAGATAGGTTATTCTAATTATAGTTAGGTAAAACTAACCAACGGAGAGCCACAATGTCATTATATGAAGGAAAAGAAAACGATACATACAAGATAAGCGATATCACGACTGCAGATGAAGAGTTCAGAGCATTTTTGCTTTCTCTGGGTTGCTACCAGGGAGAAAGCATTACGATCATCTCCAGAAAAAAACACAGTATGGTGGTCGCTGTGAAGGACGGACGATACAACATTGACAATGATATAGCTAAGTTGATCGGTGTTGCTTGAAAAATAGGCGGGGCAAGCCGTTTATTTTTGGCCTATAGGTTAGGTATGACTAACTAAAATAAAGGATAACTAATAAGGAGAGATAAGATGAAAATTGCATTGGCAGGAAATCCGAATTCAGGGAAGACGACTATGTATAATGCATTGGCCGGAAAGCATGAGCATGTGGGGAACTGGGCCGGGGTTACGGTAGAAAGAAGAGAAGGACGGTTAAAAAGCAGTTACAAAAAGGCAGAGTATAAGGATGACATCATTGTCGTAGATTTGCCGGGAGCGTATTCCATGTCTCCCTTCACTTCAGAAGAGAGTATAACAAGCTCCTATGTCAGAGATGAGCATCCGGATGTGATTATTAACATTGTGGATTCCACGAATATGAGCAGAAGTCTGTTTTTCACTACGCAGCTTTTGGAATTGGGCATACCGGTCGTGGTTGCTCTGAATAAAATAGATGTGAATGCCAAAAAACAGAACATGATTGATGAAAACAAACTTTCTGAAAAACTGAAATGCCCGGTAATCAAAACGGCATCTCTGTACGGTGACGGGCTTTCAAAACTTATTGATGTGGCGGTATCCATTTGCGGTAAAACGCAGCCGGTACCTTTTACGCAGTATATTGGTAATCTGACTGACAAAAGGCAGGTGGAAGAGGCAGACAGAAAGCGTTTCGATTTTGTCGGAGGTATTGTATCTGAAGTGGAGATCCGAAAAACAAAAACAAGTGAAAAGTCATGGGATGACAGGATAGACAGAATCGTCACGCATCCTGTTATAGGATTGCTCGTATTTGCTGGCATTATGTTTCTTGTTTTCTATATCTCCCAGGCTGAAAGCCCGATTGGAATCGGAAAATTTCTGGAGGGAGTTTTTACAGGATGGATTGAGAGCTTTCAGAGCTTTGTCGCAGAGCTTGTGAAGGATGCTTCTCCGATTGTTTATTCTGTACTTGTTGACGGAATCATCGGCGGCGTGGGAGCAGTTGTAGGATTCCTTCCGCTGGTAATGGTAATGTATTTCCTGATTGCACTGCTTGAGGATTGCGGATATATGGCAAGAGCAACTGTTGTACTGGACCCAATTTTTAAGAGGGTGGGACTATCCGGGAAATCTGTTATTCCCATGGTAATCGGAACGGGCTGCAGTGTTCCGGCTGTCATGGCCTGCAGAACAATCAAAAATGAAAGAGAGAGAAGATCCACAGCACTGTTGTGCACTTTTATGCCCTGTGGCGCAAAGCTTCCTGCTATTGCATTATTTGCAGGTGCGTTCTTCCCTGAGGAGGGCTGGGTAGGACCTCTGATGTATTTCGTAGGGATAGGTATCATTCTTCTGGGGGCTCTGCTGATCAGAGAGATTACAGGTATGAAATACAGAAAGAGTCTGTTTATTATGGAACTTTCTGAGTACAAGCTTCCTTCCCTGAGATACGCATTTCGTTCTATGTTAGAGCGCGGAAAATCGTACATTATCAAAGCTGGTACTATCGTTCTCTTGTGCAACACCATTGTGCAGGTGATGGCAAGCTTTACATGGAAGCTTTCACCAGCATTGGAGGACGGTTCAAATTCCATTCTTGCCAGCATTGCTGCACCGTTTGCATATCTGCTCGTACCGGTTGTAGGCTTTTGCTGCTGGCAACTTGCAGCTGCTGCAATCACAGGG
>JABUSD010000119.1 GCA_021442845.1 Holdemanella sp. | reverse complement strand
CCTGTCTGCATGATGAAATTGTCGAAATAATACCATTTTCCTTCAATTCTCTGTTTACCGTTGACTAGGGCATCATGTTCTACATAATAATAATTTCCATCACATTCCACAAAACCATCATGGATTAATCTACCCTGTCCATCAAAGACATATGTCTTTCCTTCAATTTCCTGAATTCCGGTTACATATTCACCGTTTACATAGTAATATGTATTTCCGTCGATATCTTTCCATCCTGAATAGGTAGAAGTGACATTCATCTGCATAGATGCACTATGTCCATCTGGATGGGATACAGTCATTGTGACCATTCCTTTTTGTTTACATACATATTGTCCATCATTGCTTATTTCAACAATGTCTGGATTGGATGATGTAAATGTTAGAGCATGTCTTGCAGCCTCTGTATCTGGTTGAACATGTACAGAAAGCTTTCCTGTTTCTCCAACTGGCTTTTCCATTGTTTCTTCATCAAAAGCTAATGTTGTAACTTCTGTAAAGCGATATTCTGCCATTGGATATGTTTCCATAAATTCCGTTGTTGTATATTCTGGCTTGCGTGGATGTTTGAATGAGAAAGAGGCTTCATCTATTAAGAAGTATTCCCAATCTTCAACTGGCACACCTTCATCCCATGTTGCATCCAGATCATAATAATAATTACCAATCTTTACGATGTTCCATGCGTGATTATTTCCGGTAATCATGCGGTTATCTACACCTAATGTCAACATCATGCGATAGAATAGGTTGGCATATCCCTGGCATACACATGTTCCATCAAATAAAGCTGCATATGCAGTATATTGTTTCTTATAGGATTCATCATCTAAATGATCATTATCATAACGGACATTTGTTGTGATCCAGTTATAAACGGCAACTGCCTTTACATAATCGCTTTCATTATAGACATCTAAATCATTTAGAATTCGATCAATCTCTGTACCTACAGCTACTTCTTCTGCCGCTGTTGTATAATATAGGATATTTACATACGTATAGGTCATAACGTAATAGGTACCATTGACTAGACTACCACTTGTCTGGATTGTACATCCTCCATAATGCCATCGTAAATAATCCCCCTGTGTAGGATTTCCTGTATGTGCCCATACCCTTTCCAGAATATCACTTCCCTGCGCCTGGGCATATGGAGTTGTTTCTCCGACAACTTCTGATAGCGGATATGTATATTGCAGTTCAACCTCTGGTTCGTGATTTTCTATCTTTCCTCTTAAATAGATAGCGGCTTCATCCTTTGTCTCAAAAAGCGGTGCCGTTTCTCCATCACTAAAATCAACAGACTGGATTCCTAAAATATCCTCTTCCGTAACAATTCCTTCATAGACAGGGTTTATATATATTTCCTCAGCGGATATATATTCCTCATCGCTTACATCATTCGCATACACATTCACCGTATTGAACAATACAAGTGAAATCGATACTATGCTCAATAATAATTTTTTCATATGTAACTCCTTTCCTAATATGTCGTCATGATTATAACATAAAAATAGGTAAGAATTCTTACTTACCTATTCTTTTTCTACATAATGTTTTACATCTTTCATAAAGCTGACTACAATCATGACAATGACAAATCCAATTGGAAAGGCTGCCACTATACTAACTGTCTGCAAGGAGTTCATTGAGCTTTCTGAAAAGACCAGGGCAATTGGTAATACAATCAATAAGATACACCACATCAGCTGAATCCATTTTGAAGGCATTTCCCCTTCCTGTAATTTATGATAGCTGTAGCAGGATGCCGTTAAGGCAATGGAATCAAAGCTTGTCGCATAGAAGGAGATCATTGTCAGAAGAATTAAAATCATGATGAAGAAGGAACCTGGAATCGCCTGAATCATCGCAATAATCATGCCATAGATATCGCCTGTTGCCATATATAAGGAAACAAATTCAGCAAGTCCTTTCATTTCAAGTCCCATTGAGAAATTTCCCAATACCACAAAGCTGACGAGTGTTGCTCCTACGCCAAATCCATATCCACCTAAAATAACCTGACGAATGGTTCTTCCCTTGGAAATGCTTCCAATGAAGAAAGGAGCGGCTACACACCATACCATCCAGTATGCCCAATAGTAGATTGTCCAGTTCTGTGGGAAACAGTTTTCACGAAGGGGATCTGTATAGGTAGATAGTCCAATAAAATTCTGAATCATTTTACCAAGGGATGCGAATCCAGTATCAAAGATATATTGTGCCTGTCCACCAAATAGGAATACATACCCTAACAAGGCAAAGAACATATAGATACAGGCTTTTGCCAGAAAGCTGATTCCTTTAAATCCTTTTAATAAGGAATATGTATAGACTACGCATGTACAGATTAATATGATAATCGTAATCAATGTACGGCTGATTTCAACATGGAACAAAGTCTGAATGATGCTTGCCATTAGAGGTGTTGCGACACTGAATGTTGTTGCACATCCTGCTAATAAGGCAAATACAGCCAACAAGTCAATAATACGTCCTGCCCATCCATCGGTATATTTTCCTAACAGGGGTCTACAGGCTTCCGAATATTTTTGTCTTTCCCTTTTGCGCACATGCAGCATGAACCCAAAGGAAATCGCAAGCACAAGATAGAATGACCATGGAATAAAGCTCCAGTGGAATAAGGGGAAGACCCCAGCCCAGTCCTGGATGCTTCCTAATGACTGTACATAAGGATCTGTGGCATACAATACCCATTCTGAAAAGGAATAGAATAAAATATCCGCTGCCAGTCCACAAGTAAACATCATAGAACCCCAGGTAAAGAAACTATATTGCGGTTTTTCCTTTTTTCCGCCTAGCACAACATCCCCATATTTTGAAAAGGCAATATAGATGGAAAACAGAAAGATTCCAAGTCCAATTACTAGATAAAACGTTCCAAAAGTATCCCCAAAGAAATAGCGTACCTGGCTTAAGATATTTTGTGACTGTTCTGGTAAAAAGAAGAACAGAGCGCTTAATCCAATAATAATCCCTAAGGGAACAATGGTAATCATCCAATCGATTTTCTTATTCATAATATGCCTCCCTATAGCTTCTATCGGCTTCCATCAGTTCCGATAGGTTGTCTATTTCAATCACATCTTCCTTATTCATTTCGCGAATGCCTAATGTAAACTGGTCTGGATAACAGAACATTGCCACATCATCCCAATAAATCTTAGTATTCTTATTTTCTATGAATTCCTTTTCCAATAGCTTCTGTAATCGATCTCCATCTTTCTTATTCCATCTTGAAATCGAAAATAGCTGCCATCCTTTTCTACCACCTGTACGCGAACACGATGTCACAACGCCATCTTCTTCCTGCATCAGCCATTCATTGGTTTCATTCTCGGTCCATATCGCATTGTATCCGGATAATGCAAACTCCCTTTTTAGAATATTCTCATTATAGATGATTAAATCACCATCCAATATGATACAATCCTCTACATGATCTCTGGCAACATATAAAGAAGAGATGTTGTTGCAGGAATCATAATATGGATTTTCAATTAAATGAAGGCCTTTATATTCTTCTTCCAGTTCTTTAAACTGTTCTTTTAAATAGCCAACCACAACATAGATTTCATAAATTCCATTGGCATGTAAACCTTTAATGACGGTATCAATCATACGAATGCCATTCACCTTGATCAATGGCTTTGGAATCTTTTGTGTTATTGGATATAACCGTTCCCCTTTTCCAGCAGCCATAATAATAGCTCTTTCTACTTTATTCATTCTAATACTCCCCTTGATTTTACAATTTCATAATAATCCCTGGCATATTGATACTGTGCCTGTGCATAGCCTTCAAAATCAACACCTAGCTTCTTTTTATAATCACACCAGTTTGACCATAATAAGCCACATGCACTGATGTAACAATAAATCTTTATACGGACATCTTCTTTGCATTGATGATCAAAATAGGCATCAATGACATCTTCTACATCTTCTCTATCCAGCATGGAATAGATGCAGAACATCGCAATATCAACATGGGGATCCTGCATAGCAGCATATTCCCAATCAATCATGCGAATCCCCTTGTCCGTAAATAAGAAGTTATCACAGACAGAATCAATATGGCATAGGATGAAATCCTTTTCCTGTTTATCAATATATTTCTTCAATTCAAAAACATGCTTCTTTGTACTTTCATAATCAGCTTTATCATTGGTTTCAAATAAGCTTTCATAAAAATTGATCTTATCAAAGATATTAAATTCATGATCAACCGATAATTTCATATCATGAAACGATCTTAACGTATCCATACATGCCTTTACCTGTTTTTTATCATATGGATTACAATTTGTCGCATTGTATATGAATTCCGTAATCTTGATTCCATTTTCAGGATTGATATAACAGACTGTATCCGAAATATGCTTATCCATAATAGCCTGATATACATTGGCTTCTTCATACCGGTTGATCAATCGATCCGTTCCTTCCCCTGGGGTACGAATAATATATTTTTTATCCCTGATTTCAAATGTATAGGAACGATTTGTCATACCTGCTTTTTGAAGTTCAATATTTTGAATTTCTTTTTCTTCTATATGAAATGTATCTTTTATAATTTCCAATGTCTTTTTATCTAACATAAATACCTCTGTTCATATATATAGTTAAAATAATACATGATGAACATATCCTAACACTCTCTATGTATATCTACAATGTATTTGTTCATTATTTTATAGTATAATAATTTCATGAACAATACATAGACCTATGTCTGTCTATATATGCTTTATAATCTATTTATATTGTTCATATATATTAAATGAGGTGATTTCATGAACAAATTTGAATTTGATATATTAAGATGTATCTATATCTACGGCAATGATAATCAAAGATTTTTATCCAGTAAGACAGGATTTTCTCTAGGTCTAGTCAATAAGACCATCCAGTCGTTAGTAAAAGATAAATACCTAAAGGAAGATTATACGATTACAAACTGGTCAAAGATGATCATGGATGCCAATAAGCCTAAACAGGCCATTATTCTGGCAGCTGGATATGGAATGCGAATGATTCCTATCAATACTGAAATCCCTAAAGGACTATTAATGATTAAAAATGAAACATTGATTGAAAGAATCATCAAACAGCTTCATGAAGTCAATATCTATGATATTCACGTTGTTGTTGGATATATGAAGGAAAAATATGAATTTTTGATTGACGAATATGGGGTTACCCTAACCTATAATAAAGACTATTCTTCAAAGAACAATTTATTTTCTGTATCAAAGGTCGTAGAGATTATGGAAAATGCCTATATTGTTCCTTGTGATATCTGGTTTAAAGAAAATCCATTCTCTTTATATGAAGGGTATTCCTGGTATCTTTTATCAAATAAGAATGCTTATAACTCTTTTTATACAATCAATCGAAAACAGGAATGCAGACTTTGTGTAAATGATGGAAATAAGATGATTGGGATTGCCTATTTCCATAATCAGGATGTCAATGAATTCAAAAATGTCATACTTGATCTAATTCGCTATCGTGAATACGAATCCAAATTCTGGGAAGAATCGTATAAACATATATCCTTTCCTGTCTATGCCAATCTATATAAGGAAGAAGATTATCATGAAATCGATACGTTTGAAGATTGGCGTAATTTAGAATCCGATTCGATGATCTTATCTTCGCATGCGATAGATATCATATTAAAAGCTTTATCGATTAATGCCAATGAAATCAAGGATATTCATATCCTAAAAAAAGGATTGACCAACCATACATTCCAGTTCAAAGTCAATGAAGATTTCTATGTCATGCGCATTCCTGAATCCGATTCCAATGAATTAATCAATCGCTATAATGAAAGGAATACCTATCAGATTCTAAAAGATGAATCCTCAACAGAGACGATCATCTACTTTGATGAGATGACAGGCTATAAAATTTCAAAATGGATTGATCATGATCATGTCTGCGAACACAACAATAAAGATGATTTAAGAAAATGTATGCATTTATTACGAAGGCTTCATGAAAAGAAATATCCAAGTGCCTATATCTTTGATATCTTTGAAAAGATTCAGTTCTATGAAATGAAATGGAGTGAACCATCCTATTATCGAGATTATGAAAAGACAAAGGAAAATGTATTTTCTTTAAAGGATTTCATTGAAGAAAATATTGAATATCGAACATTATGTCATATTGACCCAAGCAATGATAACTTTTTAATCCAGAACGATGACGTCTATTTAATTGACTGGGAATATGCAGCGATACAAGACCCTCATATTGATATCGCCATGTTCTGTCTGGATGGCATGTATGATAAAAAGAATGTGGATGAAATCATTGATATGTACTTTGATGGAAAGTGTTCTTCTGTTATTCGCAGAAAGATTTATGCCTATATTTCCTGTTGTGGACTGATGTGGTCAAACTGGACAGAATATAAGCGCGGAAAAGGAATAGAGTTTGGGGAATATTCTTTAAAGATGTATCGCTATGCCAAGGAATACTATCTATATGCAAAAGGTGGAGATTAATCCACCTTGTATTTTTTATTCAGAATGAATAGGCTGACAGCCATGAAAGCCAATGTAACAGGAAGGGATAGTATAGCGATTGTGCTATTGGTTGTATATCCGGCAATACCTGCCAATATATAGCCGATAAATGAGATGATGGCTGCTGTTATCGCATAAGGAAGCTGTGTAGAGACATGATTGAAATGTTCACAATGTGCCCCCGCTGATGACATGATGGTCGTATCCGATATCGGTGAACAGTGATCACCACATACAGAACCAGAAAGGCAGGCAGCAATCGAAATAACTAACATTTCATAGTTTCCGGCAAATACATTACAGACAATCGGAATCAGAATGGAGAAGGTTCCCCAGCTTGTTCCCGTTGAAAATGACAGGAATACCGAAACAAGGAAGATGATGGCAGGAAGAAACATCTTGAAATTTCCTGCATAGCCTTCGACAAAATCATGAATGAAGATATTGGCTCCCAATAGATTTGTCATACCCGATAGGTTCCATGCCATAATCAGAATAATCATCGGTTCACACATGGAACGGAATCCAGCTGGAAGACACTCCATAAATTCCTTAAAGGAAATGACTTCGCGTATATTGTAGAGAATAAATGTAAATATGAGTGTCACAACACTGCTCATAACCAGGGCATAGGCTGCATTGCAGTTTCCAAAGGCATCAATCAAGGAAGCCCCTTCAAAATAACCGCCCGTATAAATCATGCATAGAATGCTTATGACAATCAACACAAAAACAGGAAGAACTAGATCTATGACCTTTCCTTTTGGATTGGCTTTCTGTTCATCGCTATCCTTGAAAGGTCTTCCTGGCGTAGTGAATATGTCGCCTTTTTTCGCATTGTCTTCATGGACTTTCATCAATCCAAAATCAATATTAAAGAAGATGATCAATGCCATCATCAATAAAGTTGTCAGGGAATAGAAATTATATGGAATGGTTCTAAGAAACATAGAGAATCCATTAATATGAAGCTCTTCTGGTACTGAATATGTTACAGCAGCCGCCCATGAGGAAACGGGAGCAATAATACAGATAGGAGCGGCCGTGGCATCTAATAAGTAAGCCAATTTCGCTCTTGATACATTGAATCGGTCCGTAACACTTCGCATGACATTTCCCACTGTCATACAGTTGAAACCATCATCCACAAAGATTAGAACACCTAGAAGCATCGTCATGAACTGCGCCCCTTTTCTTGTCCGGATATGCTTTGCACACCAGTCTCCAAAGGCATAGGAACCGCCTGCCTTATTCATTAAGGCCACCAGAATACCTAACACGGTCACAAAGACAAGGATGCATGTGTTTGATGAGGATGATACTTTAAAGATTAACCCTCCCTCCTCATGAAACAGCATCGTTGTCAATCCAAGAAATAGATTGCCATTGGAATAAAGTAAAGCCCCTGTCACAATTCCAACAAATAAAGAAGAATACACTTCCTTTGTGATCAAAGCTAATGTGATTGCCACTAATGGTGGTAAAAGCCCGAAAGCAGTTGCATATACAGCTGGCACATACAAACTATCCACACTTGTTGGACTCATACATGTCCATATACCAAGTCCAATGAATCCAATCAATCCTAAACTATAAACTATTTTTTTCTTCATGGTTGTATCATATCAAAAAACGAATCTTTTACATATATATTCTTTTGAATAAAAATAGCCAGAGTTGATGATCAGCCCCAGCTATATATAGGAAAAAGTTTATCTTGTCGCAAAATCAGTCACCTCATAATTAAAACACTTATTTATATGGCACCCGGAAATAATCCAGATAGGCTTTGAATTTATCCTGGGCAGCAAGACATGTATCGCGAAGATAACCATGTTCATATTTCCATTCGCGAAGGCCTCGATAATAAAACAGCTTCAGGTCTTCATCAATAATAAAAGGTACAATTCCATTTCGTAAACATTCCTTAAACAAGATTAATCGTCCTACGCGCCCATTTCCATCCTGAAAAGGATGAATAGACTCAAACTCATAATGGAAGTCGATAATTTCCTCCAATGTTTTTTCCTTTACGACATTATAAGAACGAAGAAGTCTTCTCATATGCAATGGGACCTGCTCTGGTAAACTGGTCTCTTTACCACCAACCTCATTGGGGATTTTTTTATAATCCCCTACTTCAAACCAGTTCTTACGGGAATCACTAGTACCGTTTTTCAAAGTGAGATGTAAAAGTTTAATAAAGGATTCACTCAATGGCTGATTTGCCTGTTCAATACAGAGATCTATACAGCGAAAGTGATTTGCTGTTTCCAGTATATCGTCAACATAAATCGTATCAGAATCCATGCCGATGGTATTGGTTTCATAGATGTATCGAGTCTGATCATGACTTAAACGACTTCCCTCGATATGATTAGAATTATAAGTAAGTTCAATCTGTACCTTATGATATATACCACCCCTGATTCCAGCCGCTTTTTCTTCACGAAGAAATTCCAGCAGATTCATAGGTTTATCTGACTTCTTATTGATTCTTTCTGGACGAACAGCATTTTCTGGAATATTCCATGCCTTGCCAGTCATGAAGGCCCCTAAAATACGTCCCTGTGCACAATAATTGCGCACTGTACGCTCTGATACATCCCATTTTTTTGCCATCTCAGCTACTGATACATACTTCATAAGCACCTCTAATAATGCCCTTATTGTATTCTATTATCGGCAAAATATCAATAATACTTATTCATTAAATACTATGTTTTTTGCCGATAGAGGAAAATAAAAAAAAGTGCATCCAATGATACACTCTTAGATTTCATTCTGTGAATCAATCATGCGTTTAAACATATCCTTTAAGGAAAATATAGGTTTCCATCCTAAATTCATCAGTTTATCCACATTCAGTTTCATATATAACGTATCGGCATAGCCATATTTTGTGATATCATCCAGTTCAAAGATCACTTTGATTTCATCATTGGCAATTTCCCTGCAGACAAGCTTTGCCATATCAGCAATGGAACAATATGTTTCTGGATTGGCTCCCGTATAGGCCTGTCCTGGCTGTCCTTTCAACAATAAAGTGATAATGGCACGAATGGCATCGGCAGTATAAAGATAGCAGCGTTCCGTTTCCCCTTTTGTCTTTAAGATGATGTCTTTTCTTTCCATGGCACTGCGCATGAACTGGGCAAAGACACGTCCATCCTCATAGGGTACTCCATATCCAAATGTCTGGGTAAGGCGTAGGATGCATGCATTGACACCATATTCCTTAGCCATGGATACTGCCATCGATTCACATAGGATCTTGCTGACTGGATAACTGTTTCTTGGATTATGAATATCAAATCCAGCCACTTCCTCTTCCAAGACTTCATGCCCTTTTTCAGGATGTCCATAGATTTCCATACTGGATAGATAGACCATCTTCTTGACATTGTATTTTCTGGATAGGTTCAATACATTCTGTGTTCCCTTAATCGCAATATCAATGGTTTCAACTGGCTTATACATAAAATCTTTGCTGGAAGTCATCGATGCCGCATGGATGATATAATCACAGTCGACATCCAGATCTTCTGTAATATCCTGTATGATATATTCAATAGTATCATTTTCACCAAATAGTCTGATTGCCTTATCTCGATTACGGATACAAGCTAAAATGGTACAAGGATTGTCCGTTTTTTCATTAAAGAATAGAAAGGCATTGACTAGATTCAATCCGATTAGACCCGTTGCTCCAGTAATTAAAATTCGTTTTCCTTCAAACTGTTTCCAGTCGATATTCTCATCGTTATAGATGGAACAAACATCTTCATATAGAACGGGATTCATATTATTCCTCATATCCATAAATCTGGGCATTTTCCTTTGCTTCCAGAATCGCGCGCATCTTGTAGAAGTCATGGAATTTGACATACATGGCGACGGTCCAGACGACGAGGACTACAGCCAGTACGATGGGGACGGCTGCGGGAAGGGGAAGGTATAAAGATACGAGAAAGAGAATCATAAGGGCAAAGGTACTGAGGAAAATCCCTTCCTGGCGTTTCAAATCCCGGCTGGAATCATCAGGGACAGCCGGGCGGTTACGACGAGACATGAGTCATCATCCTTTCTATAGCATTATGTCTCATTATAGCATAGGTTGACTTTCTTTCAACATTATGGTAGCGTGAGGTGTGGGGATTGCTTCGAGGTGGTTTTTGCCATCAAGCGTGATCCTATTATCATAATCGTAGTTCGTTTGTAGTTCATCGTTCATCGTGATGGGCGTATTTTTAATCCCGTACGACCAACGATGAACGACCTACGACCAACGTAAAAAAAGGCTTGTCGCCGTGCGACAAGCCCTTTTTGTGTTTTCTGGCGGGAAAGTGTGGGAATCGAACCCACCTGAGAAGCTGTTAACTCCCCATGCTGGTTTTGAAGACCAGAGGGAACACCAGAACCCATCCTTCCCCAAGACAGGTTTATTATAGCACGTGCTTCCTGTCTCTTGCAAAATCAGTTCCATCTTTGTTACACTAGAGGCGATGAGTCCATTAACCATCAGAAAGGGGTACATATATGATTGAATTACAGTTGAAACCGACGATTTACTCGTATGATACGTGCCGGGAATTTGTGGAAGATTTGCAGATTGGCGCCGATGACCTGATTGTTACCAATCAGTACATCTTTGATCCGAATTTCAAGGAATTAGGCCTTACGTGTCATGTCCTGTTCCAGGAAAAGTATGGCATGGGGGAACCGTCTGATGAAATGGCAGAAGCCATTTACAAAGACATGCCGAAAGATGTGAAGCGCATCATCGGTATCGGCGGCGGCACGGTCATGGACTTGTGCAAGTTATTCGTCTTGAAACAGGTCAGTCCGGTCCTTGATTTGTTTGATGGCAAGATTCCTGTGGAAAAAGCCAAGGAACTCATCTTGATTCCGACGACCTGCGGTACAGGCAGTGAAGTCACCAACGTATCGGTCATGGCCCTGGTCAGCCGTAACACGAAGAAGGGGATTGCTGACAACGCCCTGTATGCCGACAAGGCCGTCCTCATTGCCCAGTTATTGAAGACCCTGCCCTTCAAGGTCTTTGCGACCAGCTCCATTGATGCCCTCGTCCACGCTGTCGAATCGGCATTGTCGCCGGATTCCAGCGCCAGCTTCCGCGTCTTCAGCTATAATGCCATCGAACTCATCCTCAAAGGATATTTGCAGATCCGTGACCACGGTCCGGAAGCCCGCATCCCGCTTATGAAGGATTTCCTTCTGGCCAGCAACTGGGCCGGCATTGCCTTCAGCGTCCCCGGCTGCGCCGCTGTCCATGCCATGAGCTATCCTTTGGGTGCGAAGTATCATGTACCTCATGGTGAATCGAACTATGCCATGTTCACGGGCGTCATGAACTGCTACATGTCCATCAAATCGGATGGGGAAATTGCGAAACTGAACCGCTTCATCGCCGATATCCTGGGCTGTGAACCGGAAAACGTCTATGCAGAACTGGAAAAACTGCTCAACGTCATCCTGCCGAAGAAAGCGCTCCATGAATATGGTGTCAAAGAAGAAGAATTGCCGGAATTTGCTAAATCGGTCATCGAAAATCAGCAGCGCCTCATGAAGCACAGCTTTGTGCCCCTCGATTATGATAAGGTGTATGGCATTTACAAGAAACTGTACTAGCCCTCTTGGGAGAGCCGTTTTAAGCGGTTAGCGGCTAGCCAGTAAAAAGGGGCTGTCGCACGAAGGTTTCTGCCATCATGCGAGGCCACTTTTTCTTTACAGTTTGTAGTACGGAGTTTGTAGTTTGTAGAAGAGGGCTTTA
>JABUSD010000311.1 GCA_021442845.1 Holdemanella sp. | reverse complement strand
GACTTGCAGATTGTAGATTTTCCTTTTCAAGAAGGCAGTCAAGAGATTACGTAAAGTATCATGGTTCAACTTATCATTCTTGGCTAAGACAAGCTTGAAATTCACATCCTTACGCATGCTCAGTTCTGAGAATTTAATCACTCTTTCATCTTCTATTTCAAACATAAAGGTCTCCTTTCTAAATTACCCTCTATATATCTATTCTCAAAAAACTGAATTTTTTATCCAAAAAGTTGAAAAAACGTGAAGTAAATTACTCCACGTTCTTTATTTGCCAAGGTAATGGATACCTAACATTGTGATATCATCAAACTGTTCTTCATCCCCTACAAATTGATTAATTTCATGGCTAACGCCTTGTAGAATGGAAGTGATATTCTCATCTTTATACTTATTTAAAGCATCGACCATACGTGCTGTACCAAACAACTCCTTATTGGCATTGGTTGCTTCCGGTACACCATCGGTATAGACATACAGGATATCTCCCTTTTCCAATTGCAATTCATAATCTCGATATTTTAGATTTGGCATACCGCCAAGCACAAAGCCATGTTTATCCTTGAACAATGTAAAATCACCATCGTGTTTCTTAATGGCTGGATATTCATGACCGGCACTGGATGCGATTAGTTTTCCCGTTGAAATCTCTAGAATGCCTAACCACACCGTCACAAACATCTCCGCTTCATTTCCACTACATAAGCGGTTGTTTACTGTCTTTAATACTTCAGCTGGGGATGATATAAACATAGCCTGGTTATTTAATAATGTCTTGGAAATCATCATGAATAAGGCAGCTCCAACCCCTTTTCCTGAAACATCCGCAATGACTAATCCTAAATGATCTTCATCAATCATAAAGAAGTCATAGAAGTCCCCTCCTACTTCTTTTGCCGGATTCATAGAAGCATATAAATCAAATTCACTTCGATCTGGAAAGGCTGGGAAAATACTTGGTAAATAGCTTCTCTGTATCTTTTCTGCCAATGATAATTCAGCTCCGATTCTTTCTCTTTCAGCTGTAATCGTTTCAATGTTCTGGATATAGTTATCTATATCGGCCATCATCTTATTCATATCATTGGCTAGAACATCCAATTCATTGACAGAACCTGCTTTTGTCTCAATCCGATAATCCTTGGAATTTCCATCATGTTTGGAATTGGCAAATTCATTTGCCTTTTTACTGATTAATTCAATTCTTTCGACAATTGTCTTATCAATCTTTTTGATTTCAAAGAAACTCAGCAACAGTGCAATTAATACACAGAATGCAAAAATCGTTATAATTGTCAAAAAGACAAATTGTACAAAATCATTAAAGGAATAATCAATTCCAACAATCGCTTTGACCTGTCCATTCGAACCATATACAGGTACATAGTAGGAAGCAAGCGATCCATATTTATTAAAGACATCAATATCTAGCTTATTTGTTTCTTTTCCTGTCTTATATAGCTTTACGGCCGACCCTAAAACTTCATCATTGAATGTTTCAACAAAACCTAGATCGCCTTCATCGATTTCTTCACTTGCATATTCTTCATCGGTATAGATGTCATATATATAGATGGCTGTATCATTATCCTGAGGGACAAAGATATACATATAGACACAGTCTTCAAAGTTGGATTTAATCTTTCTTAACGCTTCTTTCTTTGTGACATAGGCTTCATCTTTTTTTAATGTCTTTGCATAAGTTTCCAATGCATCCCCATCCAGCTGATCAGCAACGGTATGTCCTAAATTTCTTGCGTTTTCATATACATTTGCCAATTCGTTTTTAGTGAACGCATAAGAAGAAATAGCTAATACACAGATGACAATCAGAGATACATGCACCGCAATTAGTCTAAGAATCTGATTTCTAATTTTCATTGTGTTTCTTCCTTTCTACGGACTTCATATAAATCGCAAATAACACTCCACATACACCAATCACAATACCATATGCACACATTCCTACTTTCACTCCTACAGTTAAGATATAACCGAAGATGAAGGAACCGGCGGACTGGGATAGATTTTCAAATAAGGAATAGACTCCCATGGCCTTCTCATAGCCAAAATCTTCCGTTTCCTTTAAATCAGTATAGAAGGTACTCTGGGCTACATAACCAAAGCTATCGGAAATCGCAATCAATACCAAGCTGATTAATAAGGCGGTAATGTTGTTCAACACACCAATTAACATAAATGTCACTAAATAGATTAAACTTGACAACATCAATAAGATTCGCTTATTAAAGAATTTTGACATTACATTAACAATCAGATTACCAAAACAGATGATAACCAATCCATTCAACAGATAAGAATATCCAATAAAGCTTTCTGACATACCTAAACGATCCGCTAAGATTGGATATAAGAAGTTTAGATAGTAGCTGGCTGCGATAACGGGTACAACAATGCATAAGAAGTATACAAGAATCTTTGGATTAAAGATAAAACTTATGTAATCCTGGAATACATTCTTATCTTCTGAAACAGCTTCTTTTTCTTTTGGTCCATCAAAGATATATCGATATACAAGTAAGAATACAAATGCAGAAATGATAGAAACTAAAACTAAGATTCCCTTATAAGATGAGAATGTCAGTAAGAAACCACCTAATACAATTCCACTGTTAATTCCATTCTGCAATCCAATGTTGTAGTCAGAGAATCCGTTTTCCTGTAATTTTTCATCTTCTTCAGCAGCGATGAATGAATTGATAATCAATAAGACAATTCCCCATCCAGCTCCCTGCAATGCATTTCCAATTGTCAATATGATTAAATCTGGCCATAAGAAACGAATTGCCAAGCCAACGGTAAACATGATGGCTCCAATGATACCTGATTTACGTTTTCCTATCTTTAGAATGATGGAACCACCTAACATGGAGAAGATAGCCCCAAACAATACTTCGGCTGAAATAGGTACAGCCGCTAAAATTTCAGCGGGAATATGCAACATTTCACTATAGCTATTCGATAAGGATAACGAATAGATGGATAGGAATGGTGTTGTGATATTCGTGATAAAGAAGACCAGGAATACAATAATACGATAAAGCTTTAAAGGAACCTTGGATAATCCTTTTTTTACTTTCTCGATGCAGAGCTGCTTCTTTGCTTCCAGAAATTCAATTACTTCAAGCAATATCAATAGGGTAACAATGGAGAATACAACAATACTAATAATAATTGTCTGAATCTTTTCATAGACAACATTATTAAAGATTGTACTATCCGTACCGACTTCTATAACCCCAACTACATCTCCTTTTGAATTGGTAATCGGAGAATAGACACATAGGAAATCCCCTTCTGAATCGGTTGCATCGGATAACAGGAAGGTCTTCTTTGTCTTATAGACAGTCTGTTCATCCACTCCATCTGACCATATATATGGATAGTTACATCCCTGCACTTCTTCTAAAGCATAACGGACAACAACATCCTCTTTTCCTTCTAGAGTATACATGATTAAATACATATCATTTGGAATGCCTTCATCCAATATGACTGTATCTACGACATTTTTAATCTTTATATAATCCTCACTATAGAAATCTGAAACTGAACGTAATCTTGAAAAAGCATCCCCATCCATTAACTGGTTTACCAGCTTAGCGGTATGCATGGCCTGTTCGACAAAGTTATCTTTTAATGTTGTCCTAAATTCTTTGGCGATGATCGTACTAACACATCCTGTAATAACAGCAATCACTACCACAAAGCTGGAGATGAGTCGTACCATCTGATTTTTCGCATTCAACAACAATACAATCAGTAGATATCCAATATACACTAGACAAAGGGCAGCGATTACATATGTGATATAACAGACTACCGACCTTACCTTCATAGACAGTATCGGTTCTAATGCTTCATATTCTTCTCCATTTCGAATTATTGAAGAGCTGGATGAGAACAATTCATTATAAGAACAATCCACACCATACAACAATCCATCATATTCATAATAAGGTTCAAACTGATTGTCTACATATTTTAGAATGGTTCCATTTGAAATATCACAGACAAAGACATCCCCTTTTTCATTGGCAGTGATTTCACCTAAGACAATGGAATCATCCTGGCCATTTTTAATATCCCATAATACTTCTAATCCATTTTCATGTATTTTTAAGATGCGTCCATCCAGTGTAGATATATATAGAATTGAACCATCTATGCATGCACTCTTTACGACCTTGCCTGCATTATCTAATTCATACGTTACCGTTTTATCATTATTGATATCTTTGACTTCAATATGGTTATCCATTTTAGAAATGGCATAGATTTCTCCACCATAGCACTGTAGATTGACCAATGGGGATGAAAGGACAGGTGTATCATATACAACTTCATCCAATGTCTTGATATAATCTCCATTTTTATCAAATACCTGAATATTTTCTTTTCCTATCCATGATAAAGCCTGATCCGATGCCAGTCTTTGATGGATATAGATATTTCCATCATTATCACAGGCCACATGCAAAGCACGCATAAAAGAATCATCTTTTTCCTCTGAACCTGAGATGACTAGATCTGCCTGATTCTTTTCATTCATACGAACCATTTCATATCCACTATTATTCAATAGATAGGTATTTCCTTTATCATCATTACAGAAATCGGCTATATCTTCTAAACCAATCTGTTCCAATGGATTTATAATACCTGAACGATAGGATATGGTTCCAATTATTGTCGTTATCACATAAACAAACAAAATAATGATATTGACTCTTTTCTTATTCATACTCTTCTCTTTCTAACATGACTTTTACACGATAATTGATGGATAATGTATAGGGTCCTAAAGCTCTTTTAAAACGTCGTAAGCCTTCAGATCCCATATCTTCTTCATAATTCATAATGGAATAGGTATCTTTCCAATTTGATACGATAAACTGATTGATATATTCCGATAATCCTTCATATAGATGAGGGGCTTTCCTGTCAAAATACAACAGATCTTCATCCATGACCATTGTCACAAAGCCAAGGATTGTACCCTTAGATTCAATGATATAAATCTTTGCGTTTAATTCTTTTGAATGATTAACCAGGATATCAAACCACTTTAGAACACATCCAAATATACAAGTATTACATCCCTCTTCCTCACAATGGCATTCCTTAATAAGCTTTATACAGGCTTTTTTATCGATAGGTGTATATTCTCGTATATTGGGCTGATACTTTTCAATAAAAGGGATTACTTTATGATCATAATGTATCTTCCTTCGTTGTATACTCTTATCCAATTCATTTAGTGAATATAGATAATCCGATTCACTTTCAATATAGGAATATTGTATAGTAAAATCTTTTAGATAGGCTTTCATCCATTCTTTTCCCTGTATATATTCATAAGGTATGCCTAATTTAGCATATACAGAATCGATAAAGGAGAAGCAGGATTTTAACCCCTCTTTATTTTCATAATTTCCTATCGGCATAAGGACACTGAATGTCTTATAGTAGGCATCATCATTGATTATAAGGATAAAGCCATTCTTTTCGATATAATATGGAATTGTATAAAAACTCCAGCATATGATATTTGAAATGCGCATATAAGAACCGGTTGGTCCATTCATCTGTTTTAAATAGGATTCATATAGTTTAATGGTATGTATATCAAAAGGTTTAAATCCCATCTCTAATAATATATCTGCTTTTTTATTTCCTTTATATAACATTTTTTCAACTGTCATACTCTCTCCACGTCCAACATATATAGTTTAACATACTATTTAAAAAAGGAAGTAAACATAATTCGTTTACTTCCTAAATAATGAAACTTTGACAACATTCATGTTCTCTTCAGACAAATATGTACAATCATCCATTAGTTTCTTTGTCAAAAAGATTCCTAGTCCACCAATTTCTCTTTCTTCTATGCTTTGATGAACATCTGGATCGGCTTTTTTAAATGGATTATATGGAATTCCATTATCTTTAAATGTAATAGAGATGACATCCTTATTGATTTCACAGATAACAATGGCTTGCGTTGCCTTTGAATAGTTAATGATATTGGAATACAGTTCATCGACAACAACGCTAATCTTATGGGACTGTTTGATTGTGACTTCTTCTTTTTCTAATAAATCCTCTATGAAACTTAATACTTCTACCATAGATTCCATAGAAGGATTTACATTTAATTGTTCTTTCATTGTCGTACCTTATTCGATATTCAGTATATCTGTAAATCCAGTTACTTCAAAAATATCCATTACATCATCGGATACGTTTTTCACAACCATAGTCCCTTGTCGATTCATTGTTTTCATGGCAGATAATAGAACACGAAGTCCTGCTGAAGAGATATATTCCAGCTTTTCAAAGTCAAATTCCAGTTCTTCCAGATCGCCGATCACTTCTTTTAATTCGGCTTCTAATGCAGGGGATGTCATTGTATCTAAGCGTCCAATGACTTTAATATATCCGTAACATCCATCTATCTTTTTAATAATTTCCATATGTTCCTCCTATTTATCGATTCTTTGTCTTTCCACTAACTGGGCAAAGAATCCATTCTGTTCAATTAACTGATCATACGATCCATCTTCTATTATTTTACCACCATCTAATACAATAATGCGATCACATTGTTTAATTGTAGAAAGTCTATGGGCAATGACAATACGCGTACACTTCATCTTTTCCATGGAGTCCGATACGTGTTTCTGTGTGATATTGTCAAGGGCAGATGTCGCTTCATCCAAGAAGAGGATCTTTGGTTTTGGAGCAATGGCACGCGCAATCATGATACGCTGTCTCTGCCCTCCGGAAATACCACCAGATCCTTCCTGAATGACGGTGTTCATTCCCATTGGCATAGCGCGGATATCATCGGCAATGCCGGCGATTTCAGCGGCTCTCCAGGCATCATCCAGTTTTAACCATGGAGCACTGATTGTGATATTCGAGAAGATATCATCATTGATCAGCTTTCCATTCTGCAAGACTACCCCAATCTTTCTACGGATGGATTTCTTATCAAGCTTATCCAGATCCTTTCCATCATAGTAGATAGCTCCTTTAATCGGTTTTTCAAATCCCATCAATAAACGCATCAATGTCGATTTACCACATCCGGTTTTTCCAACAATGGCTACATATTGCCCAGCCCGTATCTTTAGATTCACATCATTTAAAATCAATTGATCACTGCCTGGATATTTAAATGATACATGGGATAATTCAATTCTTCCGCTCAGTTTTGTGACAACTTCCTTATCCTGTGATATTTCAGGGGATGCCTTTAATAGCGGATCAATCATATCTAAAATTGGCCGGATAGAAGCGGTTGCCTGCGCAATGCCAGCAAGGGCAGCAAAGGCCGTCGTCACATAGGCATAGGATGCGTTAAAGGCATAATAATCCGCTACGCTGATGCCACTCTTGGCAGCTGCAAAATACATGATGATTGTACCAATCAGACTGATTGCCATTGTGATTGTTCCATTGAATTTTAATAAGGCTGGTGGATCATAGAGTACTTTGGCTTCTTCTGCATATAATTTCCCCCAGCGGGCAAAGGCTCTATTTTCAGCTCCACTTAACCGGATTTTCTGGATTCCAGTAATGGTAGAATATACCATTCCTTTTTCCTTGGCGGATAAACGCATAACTACCTTTGCGTTTTTCATCTGGGCAAAAACGGTAATGATACTAAAAATCAGTGTTAATAAAGTAATCAATAAGGCTGGCAACACCAAAGCTTTGGCATATTTAAAAATCTGAAAGATATATACAAGTGAGAATACACCGGTAAATCCTGTCGAAAAGATAGCACCGACTAATAGTGAGGATAACTGGTTCATCTGGTTTACATAAGTATTCAATTCCCCCGCTGTATAATTTCTAAAGAAATCCGCCGGTAACGATAATACACGCATCATTGTAGCTGCCTGCACAGATATATTCAGTTTTGTGTTTATTCTTGATAGATACAATTCTTTTATAATGCCAAATAGCTGCATACTGATTGTGACACAGACCATGAAGATCATAACCGCAATCAATAAGCTCTGGCTTTGAAAATCAACAACATCACTAAATAAGATATGATTCAATTTTGGAGTTAACAGACCAATCAATGTCACCAAGCCTAAACATACAAGATACCATAGGATATCACTTGTGTTGATGGATTCTAACATATAGAGAAATACATCTTTAATGCTGATGGAGCGAAGCGGAAATGGCCGATAGAAGACAACCGCTTCTTCATCAATCCAGCTTGCGTTCTGTTTGTTGACCTTTACAAGATTTCCACTTTCAATATCTTCAAAGGTATATCCTCCTGTCTTTCCTGGAATCAGGGCAACAACCTTGCCATCTCTGGTTCCAAGCATGGCACCTACGGCATCGTTTTGCCATCCTGGTTTTAAGACAACGCTTCTTCGCGTAATGCCATGAGGCTGAAAACAATAATCCAGCTGTCCATTTAAATCTTTAATGGATTTAGGAATGTCGACAAATTTCACATGATAATATTTACAGATTGTCTCTAAGGCGCTCTTTGCGGCATAGCTTTCATCCTGCCATGCCTGTTGCAGGCGTCTTCCCATAATAGCGGAAGCAATTTCAACATATGTTTCTGACAATAATTCTTCATCTTTGAGTTTTCGATATCGTATCTGTTCATCAAACCAGCTCATATGTCTACTCCCTTCTATTCATTTGCGACAAGACGAGCATAGAAGCCCTCTTTCGCATACAATTCTTCATGTGTTCCTCGTTCAACAACAATTCCCTTTTCAAGCACGATGATCTCATCACAGTCACGGATTGTACTCAATCGGTGCGCAATGACGATGCATGTGATTCCGCGATCGGTAATGCTCTTGACAACCGCATGTTCCGTTTTGGCATCCAATGCCGATGTCGCCTCATCTAAGATGACAATCGTTGGATCCTGGGCTAATGCGCGGGCAATTTCCATTCGCTGTCTCTGTCCGCCGGAGAAATCGCGTCCACCTTCTAATAAGTGGTGCTCATAGCCTCCTTCACGCATCATGATATCATCATGAATCTGGGCATCACGGGCTGCCAGAATCATTTCAAAATCTTCAATGGATGTGTCCCACATCTTAATATTATTGGAAATGGAATCTTCAAACATGGAAATATCCTGGTCAACAACTGCAACACTTCCCGTAAAAATAGAATGATCAATACTGGAAATCGGTTTTCCATCAAATAGGATTTCTCCAGACCATGGCTGGTACAATCCCGATATCAGTTTTGCCAGGGTGGATTTTCCACATCCTGAAGTTCCAACAAAGGCTACTTTCTTGCCTGGCTGTAAATCTAAATTAAAATCAGTAATTAGTGGTGGGGCCAGTTTTGAATATCCAAAGGTAACATTCTTCATTTCAACATGGCCACTTAATTTGGAATAGTCTTCACAATCGGTTACGGTAAACACTTCAGAATCCGGATAGTTCATGACATCATCCAGTCGTTCCATCTGGGTAACCATTTCCTGGATTGACTGTCCCGCATTGATAATGGCTGTAGCTGGTTCCATAAAGGAAGATAAGAATCCCTGGAAGGCCATAACCATACCAACGCTAAACTGTCCATTGATTACCAGATAGACACCGAGTCCTAATACCGTCATATTCGTCAAAGCATTTACCATCAATGGAATCATTCCCAGATACGCATTGATCTTTGCGTAACTGACATTCTGGGCATTGACAGAAGCCTGTAAACCCGCCCAGTTTTCAAAATATCCATCTTCAGCTCCACTTGCCTTCAATGTTTCAATCATTTCAATACCGGATACAGTACTTCCTGCCAGTTTTCCCGCATCACGCATCTGTACACGAGTCACATTGATGCGCTTATTGGAAATGATCATTGATACGCCCACATTAATACAGATACTCAGCAATCCTACACATGTCAGCATAAGCGAATAGCGAATCATGACGACCAGATAGAAAACCATCATGCATACCTGTAAAGCAAGTGGTGCTAATGTTCCAACTAAAGTTACGGCAATGGATGCGTTCATCTCCTGGCGATTGGCAATATCCCCACTGATGCGCTGTCCAAAAAACTGCATTGGCAAATGCAATACTTTCCATAGATAGGAAGCATTTCCTACGGCTGCCATCTTTCCGGTAACACGTAGGCTATAATAATTCGATACAAAGCTTACCACAATCTGTATCGCACTAAACAATGTCAGCAATCCAATGAATGGCATCAGCCAGTCTGGATTCATTCCCGTTAACAACCTATCTAAAAACACCCTTGAAAAGCCTGGGGCAATCATGGTGAAAAGCGAACTGATTAATGTTGTCACTACCACAAAGGTAACGGCTATCTTTGTTCCCTTTAATCTGGATTTCGCAAAATCAAAAATGCTTTTCTTTTCTCCCGATGGTTCAAAGCCTTCACCTGGCTCAATGACAATCATAACCCCGGTATAATTCTCATCAAATTCCTTCATCGATACTTTCACAAAGCCTCTGGCAGGATCATTTAAATAGGCTTTGCCGCCTTTAAATCCATCCAATACGACAAAGTGATTGAATCCCCAGTGAATAATACATGGAAATGGTCCTTCTTCCATCAAAGATTCTATATCCACCTTATATCCATGCACTTCCATTCCATAGCTTCGTGCCGCTCTTAATATATTTCTTGCGTTGGATCCATCTCTGGATACCCCACAATCCTGTCTTGTTCTTTCTAGTGGCAGCCACTTTTCAAAATAAGCCATAATCATAGCTAAAGAAGCGGCTCCACATTCGGTAGCTTCTAACTGCATGATGACGGGAACCTTAACGACTCCTTTTGTCACCAGCTTCTTTATCTTCTTATCTTTCATAATGAACACCTAGTTAAAGATAAAGCTGATTGGTTTTACCTGTTCAACCAATATCTTTCCTACATACATTCCATCTTCTAATTTTGTGTTTATTTTATAGGCTTTATATCCTTCAATACCAACTAGACCGATATCCTCTAAAGTATATGTTTCATGGCCGATTTCAATTTCTTTTCCATCCACGGAATCATATTGTTCAGGCACATATACCGTACACTGCTTCTGTTCAACAACGACATTGACATCAATCTTTGTATCCAGCCTTCCTATAAATCCCCAGGAAATGAATCCAGCCAGTAAAATGATGACAGCACTTAATATGATCCATGTGCTTGGTCTTGTTACCTGTAAATATTGATCCAATTGTTCTGGTGATGAGATACGATCTATCGACTTCTGTCTAAATATTGATTTCTTTTCTTCAGCCATAATAAAAACCCTCCCGTAAATTACAATCATTATACAATGAAACTGTCATAGATTACAGAAAGAGTCTAATTTGTATAGTTCTTTTTTAAATGGTGTTATAATGAGGATGACTCCTATATTTCAAATTTTGAATCCCAATATTATATTCGCTTGAATACTTGTGAATATAGGAGGAAATTGTTTAATGAACAATAATTTTTGTAGCATTGATTTGAAGGAAGATTATACCTTCAAATATGTTTTTGGAAAGGATGCACCTTTAAATCGATGTGCACTAAAATCACTGATTGAAGATTTTACAGGTTTTACTGTTAATAATCTTCATGTATTATCACCTGAGTTAAAATGTGGATCTGCCTTTGAAAAGAATACGTTCTTTGATATCTATGCAAAATTCAATGAAGGCGATGCCATTGATCTTGAGATGCAGATGATAAATAAGAAAGATATATTTCATCCAAGGTCTCTTTTCTATCTTTCAAAGATATTAAACGCCCAGCTTACATCCGGTGATGATTATTCGAATTTGAAAAAGTGTATCGTTTTATTATTCCTTAATTTTAAAATCCATTACGATAAGAAACTAGTTCATGATTTTGGAATTTTTGATGAAGATGGAACACCTTATAGTGAAGAAAAAAGATACGTTCATATTATTACAGTGGAATTACCAAAAATAGCCAAAGTGAATCCTATTACCGACCAGGAAAAATGGGCATATGTATTAAAATATTTCGGTGATAAGACAAAAGCGGATTTAATCAATCAATTGATGAATGAGAAAGAAGGTATTTATATGGCATTAGATGCAGCAAATAAAATATCACAAAATGAACTTGAATGGTTTAATGAATGGAAAAAAGAACAGGCACGCTTAGAAGAAGGTTCTTTTGAGGCAGGCGTTAAAACTAAAATTCAATATGAAGCAAGAGAAGAGGGGCTTGAAGAAGGACACAAAGAAGGACGCAAGGAACAATTAGATTCTCTAATCAGAAATGCCTATACCAAAGGAAAAAGTCTTGAATTAATCAAAGAAATGTTTGAAGTTGATGATGAATATATTCAATCTGTAATCAACAAGTAATCGATTAAGAGCACCTATAATAGGTGTTCTTTTTTTGACATGACTTGTGTCAAAATTTTGGCATGGTCGGTTTCGAAATGAACCTGGTTAAAATTTTTATCATTTTACCTATTTAATGTCATATTTAGATTCTACAATAAAAATGACTACTCAAGACGTAGGCGATTAGCCCTTCCTTTTTTGAAGGGTAGCTT
>JABUSD010000010.1 GCA_021442845.1 Holdemanella sp. | reverse complement strand
TAAATAATAAATATGGATGTAACGCAAATATTGAATATTGGAAAAACTATTGGTTTTTACATTTTGATGAACATCAGACGTTAAATAATAATTGTTTAGAAGTACTAAATACCTTAAGACAAAAGTATAAACTTGGTGTTATAACTAATGGGGATTCTTATAGTCAAAACCAAAAACTAACTACTACCAATATACGAAAGTATTTTGATGTAATATTAGTTTCGGGTGATATTGGGATTCATAAGCCTGATAAAAGGATATTTTTACAGGCGGTAGAGCAGCTAGGATTAAAACCTGAAGAAGTAGCCTTTATCGGTGATACGTTCTCAACGGATATACTAGGTGCGTATAATGCCGGATTAAAGCCGGTATGGATTTGGCCGGATTTTCAAAGAATAACGGAGTTTCCAATTACACGAATAACACATTTTGAAGAATTATTGGAGGTTTTTTAAATGAACAAAAAAGTTTATTCCTTATTCGTTATGGCGCTTTTCATTGCCTTTGTTGGTATTAAGTTCTTATTTACACCAACACCAGAACCAGAAGTAAATAATGAACCAATTACAATTGAGATTTCTCAAAATACAGATTCGAATGAGCCTGTAACAGATAATGAAGAAGATAATGAAGAAGATGAAACAGAAAATAATGGTACTACTGAAACTGTTGAGATAGTAGATAGTAAAGAAAACAATAACACGGATGAAGCAAAAGGAACTTCTGATGATGAGGAAGAAGTAGTAGTAGAATACGAAGGCGATGGCGTTCGTCGTGATGGAACTTACGATTCAAAAGATCAGGTAGCTCTTTATATCTATACTTATGGGGAATTACCTTCTAACTATATGACTAAAAAAGAAGCTAAGGCATTAGGTTGGTCTGGAGGATCTCTTGAAGAATATGCACCAGGTATGTGTATTGGTGGGGATCATTTTGGTAATTATGAAGGACTACTTCCTGATGAGTATGATTATTATGAATGCGATATAGATACTTTAGGAAAGAAATCACGTGGTGCTAAACGTATTATCTTTACTGAAGACGGATTGATTTACTATACGGATGATCATTATGAATCTTTTGAATTGTTATATGGAGAAGAATAATGAAATTAGTTAAATTTACTGTTGAAGCCTTTGAAGATCGTGAGTCTTTGCATTCTTTCTTGAAAGAAGCGTTAGCATTACCTGATTATTATGGAAATAACTTAGATGCATTGGCTGATAGCCTCTATGAAGTGCAGGAAGAGGTCCAAATCGTCTTAAAAAGAGGTGATTTAAAGCAAATTTCTGATAATGTTTATTTCTATAATGTCTTAAAGGTATTACAAAATGCCCAAAATGAGGGGTTAAACATCAAGATAGTTTATCGTTAATAGAGTTTGAAACAAACTCTATTTTTTTATTTTTCGACCCTAAAAAAGCTCAATAATTACAATATAAATCAAATAATGAAAATTATGGAAAAAAACTCTTGCACTGCCCATATGACAGTAGTAGAATATATGAGCAACCGCGTGGATGTGGGAGGTTGCTGGCACACCGATAAGCGTTGTCACGACGCGCTAAAGGTTAGTGATAACCAGGTAATTTCCACTGAGCGGAACGGCTTGAGATAGCCGTGTGAAAATAAGGAGGAAAATTTCATGGCAAAAAACAGTGTAAGAATTCGTTTGAAAGCTTACGAGCACAGAAGCTTAGATGCAGCTAGCGAAAAGATCGTTAAGACAGCTGCTGAGCATGGTGCAAAGAAGATCGTTGGACCAGTTCCACTTCCAACTGAAAAACAGGTGGTAACAATTTTACGTGCGGTACATAAGTACAAGGATTCTCGTGAACAGTTCGAGATCAGAACGCACAAACGTTTAATTGAAATTATCGGTCCTTCACAGGAAACAATGGACGCTATGACTCGTCTTGACTTACCTAGTGGAGTAGATATTGAAATTAAACTATAAGAAAAATAAGGAAAGGTGACACGTATGAAAGGGTTATTAGGACGCAAAATCGGTATGACTCAGGTGTTCACTGCAGATGGTACTTTAATTCCTGTTACAGTAGTTGAAGCAACACCAAATGTAGTAATGCAGAAGAAGACTGTTGAAACAGACGGTTACGAGGCAGTTCAGCTTGGTTTCGAAGATGTTAAAGAAAACAGAGCTAACAAGCCTAGCAAGGGTCATGCTGCAAAAGCAAACACAACTCCAAAGAAGTTCATGAGAGAAATTCGTGGTAACGAAATGATGAACCTTGAAGTTGGTGCAGAAGTTAAAGTCGATATCTTTTCCGCTGGTGAGCATGTAGATGTTACTGGTGTGAGCAAAGGTAAAGGCTATCAGGGACAGATTGTTAGAAACAACGGTACAATGGGACCTAAGACACATGGTGGATCTAAGAACAAGAGACATATCGGTTCTTTAGCTACTATCGGTCGTAACAACGGTGTTATTAACAAGGGTACAGTTATGCCTGGTCATGAAGGTACTTACACTACAACTAATCAGAATCTTGAAATCATCAAAGTTGATGCTGAAAAGAACTATGTATTAATTAAGGGAAATGTCCCAGGACCTAAGAAAGGTTTAGTTGTTATTAAGTCAACAGTTAAGCCTGTTAAGAGTAGCACAGCTAAAGAATTATTAAGCTATGCAAAGGAGGGTAACTAATGCCTACAGTAGATGTATATAACTTAGAAGCAAAGGTTGTTGGAACTGTTGAATTAGCTGATGAAGTATTTGGTATTGAACCAAATAATCAGGCAATGTTCGACGCAATCTTAAATCAGCAGGCTTCTTCACGTCAGGGTACTCATGATACGAAGACTCGTAGTGAAGTAAGCGGTACTGGTAAGAAGCCATTCAGACAGAAGGGTACTGGTCGTGCTCGTCAGGGTTCTACTAGAGCTACTCAGTGGAGAGGCGGCGGAATCGCTTTCGGTCCTACTCCTAGAAAGTATGGCTTTAAGTTAAATAAGAAAGTTAGAAGATTAGCTCTTCGTTCTGCTTTAAGTGAAAAGGTTCAGGACAAGGCTTGCACAGTAATTGAAGGAATTAGCTTCGCAGAGATTAAGACAAAGAATTTCGTAAATATGATGAATGCATTTAACTTCGATAAGAAAACTTTATTCGTAGTTGATGTAGCTGATGATTTCGAAAATGCTTACTTATCAATGAGAAATATTCCTAACGCTATGATGCTTACAGTTGACGGCTTAAATGTTTATGACATCAGCAATGCTGCACAGATTGTCATGACTGAAGCAGCAGCTAAGAAAGCTGGGGAGGTTTGGGCATAATTATGAGTAACGCAAGAGATATTATCGTTCGTCCAATCATTACAGAAAAGACAATGCAGTTGATGGACTCTGCAAACACAATCACATTTGAGGTTGCTAAGGGTTCTAACAAGACAGAAATCAAGATGGCAATTGAAGAAATCTTCAATGTTAAGGTTGATTCTGTAAATACAGTAAATGTTCATCCTAAGACAAAGAGAATGGGCAGATACGTTGGTAAGACTAAAGCTTACAAGAAGGCTTACGTTAAGTTAGCTGAAGGACAGAGCATTAATTTATTTGAAGACTAATTAATGCACATATCGGAGGAATACGCTATCTCCGGAAAATTGCGAAAGGAAGGAAAAAACAATGGCTATTAAGAAGTATAATCCTACCACTAATGGTCGCCGTGGAATGAGCACATTGGTTAATGAAGAGATTACTAAATCTACTCCAGAAAAATCATTACTTGCTCCATTAAACAAAAAAGGTGGCCGTAACAACACTGGTCGTATTACAACTCGTCATCAGGGTGGTGGACATAAACAGAAATATAGAATTATCGATTTCAAGCGTAACAAGGATAATGTTCCTGCAGTTGTAGCTGCAATCGAATACGATCCAAATCGTACTGCTAACATCGCATTATTGAACTATGTTGATGGTGAAAAGAGATATATCTTAGCTCCTAAGGGTTTAACAGTAGGAACTAAGGTAATCAGTGGTGTTGAAGCTGATATCAAGGTTGGTAACGCTTGTGAATTAAAGAATATCCCTGAAGGTACAGTAGTACATAACGTTGAATTAACTCCTGGTAAGGGTGGACAGTTAGCTCGTTCAGCTGGATGTTCAGCTCAGATCTTAGGTATTGAAGAAAAATATGTAACTTTACGTTTATCTTCTGGTGAAGTTCGTAAGGTATTAGGTGTATGCCGTGCTACAGTTGGTACAGTAGGAAACGAAGACTACAACTTAGTAAGCATCGGTAAAGCAGGACGTACTCGTCATATGGGTATCCGCCCAACAGTTCGTGGTTCTGTAATGAACCCTAACGATCACCCTCATGGAGGTGGTGAAGGACGTACTGCAATCGGTCGTAAATCACCAATGACACCTTGGGGTAAAAAAGCTCTTGGTGTTAAGACACGTAATTCTAAGAAGGCTAGTACAAAGTTAATTGTACGTAACCGTAATGGTAAATAGGCAAGGAGGTAAAATAAAATGAGTCGTAGTTTGAAAAAAGGACCTTTCTGTGATGATCATTTGATGAAGAAAGTTGAAGCATT
Source organism: Holdemanella sp. (assembly GCA_021442845.1). Classification (GTDB taxonomy): domain Bacteria; phylum Bacillota_I; class Bacilli_A; order Erysipelotrichales; family Erysipelotrichaceae; genus Floccifex. The sequence continues at coordinate 8,274 of JABUSD010000010.1, read as the reverse complement.
AAATGAATCAGGAAAGAAAGAAGTAATCAAAACTTGGAGCCGTCGTTCTACAATCTTCCCTCAATTTGTTGAACACACATTTGCCGTTTACAATGGGAAAGAACACATTCCAGTATATGTAACTGAAGATATGGTTGGTCACAAATTAGGTGAATTTGCTCCAACACGTAAATACTCTGGTCACGGAGAAGATGCTAAAAAAGGTAAGAAGAAATAGGAGGTAGGATCATGGAAGTAAAAGCTCAAGCAAAAACTCTACGTATTCAGCCTCGTAAAGCTAGATTAGTTTTAGACTTAATTCGTGGAAAAGATGTAGAAGAAGCTGCAGCAATCTGCAAATTCTTACCAAACAAAGGTGGATACCTTGTAGGTAAAGTATTAAAGAGTGCTGTATCAAATGCAGTAAACAATAACAACTTAGATGAAAGCAAGTTAATCGTAAAAGCTTGCTGGGCTGATGAAGGTGTAACATTAAAACGTTATATGCCACGTGCAAAAGGAAGCGCAAGCCCAATCAACAAACGTACAAGCCACATTACAGTTGTAGTGGCTGAGAAAGAATAGGAGGTAAAGCAATGGGTCAGAAAGTAAGTCCTATCGGAATGCGTGTCGGAGTCATTCGTGACTGGCAATCAAGATGGTACGCAGACGATAAAGAATTCGCAACATTATTGAATGAAGATGTTAAGATTCGTAAATTCATCGAAAAATACTATGCGAAATTAGCAGACGCTGCTATTGACAGACGCAAAGCAGATCCTCAAATTTCACGTATTGAAATCGAACGTTGTAAAAACCGTATGACTGTTATTATCCGTACAGCTCACCCTGGTGTAGTAATCGGTCAGGACGGAAAATCAATCGAAGGATTGAAAAAAGGATTAGAAAAATTAGCAACAGCTAAGAATATTCAGGTTAACGTAGTAGAAATCGCTAACCCAAATCTAGATGCAACATTAGTTGCTCGTTGGATTGCTAGTGAATTAGAAGGTCGTAAGAGCTTCCGTGCAACACAGAAGAAAGCAATTCAGAATACAATGCGTTCTGGAGCTAAAGGAATCAAAACTGCAGTTTCTGGACGTTTAGGTGGAGCAGATATGGCTCGTACTGAAGGATATTCAGAAGGAGTTGTACCTCTACACACATTACGTAGTGATATCGACTATGCAACAGCTGAAGCTGCTACAACATATGGTCGTTTAGGTGTTAAAGTTTGGATCTGCCGTGGTGAAGTATTGCCAGGTGAAATGGTTAAAGAACCAGAAGCTCCAAAACAACGCCCACAGCGTAAAGGTAGAAACAACAACAAGCGTTTCAACAAAGAAGGACGCCCAAACAATCGTGCTCCTAGAGCTGCTAAACCAGCAGAAGAAAATAAAGGAGGTAACGAATAATGTTAATGCCTAAACGTACAAAGTACAGACGTCCACACCGCTTAAGCTATGAAGGTCGTAGTAAAGCTGGACGTACAGTTGACTTTGGTGAATATGGATTAGTTGCTGAAACAGGAAACTATGTAAGCAACCGTCAGATTGAGGCAGCGCGTATTGCGATGACTCGTTATATGAAGCGTGGTGGAAAAGTATGGATTCGTATTTTCCCACACATGGCAAGAACTAAAAAACCTCTTGAAGTACGTATGGGATCTGGTAAAGGTGCTCCAGAAGGTTGGGTTGCAGTAGTACAACCAGGACGAGTAATGTTCGAAATTGGTGGTGTAAGTGAAGAAATCGCTCGTGAAGCATTCCGTCTTGCATCTCATAAACTACCTGTAAAATGTCGTTTTGCTAAGAAAGGAGAAGTAGAATAATGACAGCTAAAGAACTTCGTACAAAATCAACTGAAGAACTTCTTCATACAATCGATACTTTAAAAGATGAATTATTCAATCTTCGTTTCCAACAAGCAACTGGTCAATTAGAAAATACAGCTCGTTTAAAAACAGTAAAGAAAACAATTGCTCGTATTAAGACTGTATTGGCAGAGCGTGAAAACGCTGCTAACAAATAGGAGGAAGTAGCGATGGAAAGAAATGCTCGTAAAGTATACCGTGGTGTTGTAACAAGCGACGCTATGGATAAGACAATCACTGTAGTTGTTGAAACTAAAAAGACACACCCATTATATGGAAAGCGTGTTAAATATTCTAAGAAATTTAAAGCTCACGATGAAAACAACGAAGCACAAAAGGGAGATAAAGTTGTTATTATGGAAACTCGTCCATTATCAGCAACAAAGCGTTTCCGTTTAGTAGAAATCGTTGAAAAAGCTCGTGGATAGAACTAGGAGGGCGTAACAATGATTCAAAATGAAAGTCGTTTACGTGTCGCTGATAACACAGGTGCTAAGGAAGTCTTAGTTATCCGTTGTTTAGGTGGAAGCGTAAGAAAATTCTCAAACATTGGAGATGTTGTTGTATGTACTGTTAAGCAGGCTACTCCTGGTGGAACTGTAAAAAAAGGTGACGTTGTAAAAGCCGTTATCGTACGTACAAAACGTGGAATTCGTCGTGCTAACGGATCATATATCCGCTTCGATGACAATGCATGTGTAATTATTAAAGATGATAAAACGCCAAAAGGAACTCGTATTTTCGGACCTGTTGCTCGTGAATTACGTGACAAGGATTTCATGAAGATCGTTTCTCTTGCGCCAGAAGTATTATAGGAGGGTGCCAAAGTGAGAATTAAAAAAGGTGATAAAGTTAAAGTTATTACAGGTGCTTACAAAGGCACAATCGGTGAAGTAACAAAAGCTTTCCCTTCAGAAAACAAGGTTATCGTTGAAGGTGTAAATGTTGTTAAGAAACACATGAAGCCAACGCAGAAGAACACTGAAGGTGGAATTATTGAAAAAGAAGCTAAGATTCACGTATCAAATGTAATGCTTTATGATGAAAAGGCTAAAGTAGCAAGCCGTGTTTCTATGAAGACAGTAACAGATAAGAATGGAAACACAAAGAAAGTCCGCGTTTATAAGAAGAGCGGAAATGAAGTTAAATAGGAGGGAAAGTTAAATGAACCGTTTACAGGAAAAATACAAAAACGAAGTTGTCCCTCAATTATTAAAAGATTTTAACTACAAATCAGTAATGGAAGTACCACACATCGATAAAGTAGTTGTAAACATTGGTGTTGGGGACGCTATTTCAAACTCTAAGTTATTAGATGATGCAGTTGCTGAATTAGCAGCTATCACTGGACAGGCTCCAGTTATCACAAAAGCTAAGAAATCAATCGCTAACTTCAAATTACGTGAAGGTATGCCAATCGGATGTAAAGTAACTTTACGTCGTGAAAGAATGTATGAATTCTTAGATAAATTATTCAACATTTCTCTACCACGTGTTCGTGACTTCCGTGGTGTAAGTGACACAAGCTTTGATGGACGTGGAAACTACACATTAGGTATCAAAGAACAGATCATCTTCCCAGAAATCGATTTCGATAAGGTAAATCGTTCTCGTGGTATGGACATCGTTATCGTTACAACAGCTAACACAAACGAAGAAGCTAAGGCATTATTAAAATATATGGGAATGCCTTTCGTAAAGAAATAGGAGGAGTTATAGTATGGCAAAAAAAGCAATGGTAAACAAACAACAACGTCCTCAGAAATTCTCATGTCGTGAATATACTCGTTGTCAACGTTGTGGACGTCCACATTCAGTATTAAGAAAATACGGTATCTGCCGTATCTGCTTCAGAGAATTGGCTTATGCAGGTCAGATTCCTGGAGTTAAAAAGGCTAGTTGGTAAGAAGGAGGCATATTATTATGATTATGACAGACCCAATTGCGGATATGCTTACAAGAATCCGTAACGCATTGCAACAAAAACATGAATCTGTTAGTATGCCAGCATCTAAAGAAAAATTAGCTATTGCTAAGATCTTAAAAGATGAAGGATATATTACAGACTATGCTTGTGAAGGTGATGTAAAGAAGACATTAACTATCACATTAAAGTACAACAATGGAGAAAAGGTAATCAAAGGATTAAAACGTATCTCTAAACCAGGTCTTCGTGTATATGCACAGGTACAGGATTTACCACGTGTATTAAACGGACTTGGAATTGCCATTATCTCAACAAGTAATGGTATGATGACTGACAGAAATGCGAAGAAAGCTCACTTAGGTGGAGAAGTAATCGCTTACGTTTGGTAATAAACATAGGAGGAAATTAGAATGTCACGTATCGGGAATAAACTGATTACCATTCCTGAAGGTGTTACTATTGATGTAAAACCAGGGAATGAGGTGACTGTTAAAGGTCCTAAAGGAACTTTAACTCGTACATTCTCAGATTTAATGGATATCCAGATTAATGAGAATGTAGTCACTGTAGTACGTCCAAATGATGAAAAAGTAACTAAGCAGTTACATGGAACAACTCGTGCCTTATTGAACAACATGGTAGTTGGTGTTTCAAAAGGTTTCGAAAAAGATTTAAAATTAGTAGGTATCGGATTCCGTACATCTGTTAAGAATGGAGTATTGGAATTAGTTATTGGTTATTCACACCACATCAACATGGAAATCCCAGAAGGATTAGAAGTAACATGTTTAGATGCTGCTGGTAAACCATCTCCAACAGATATCCAGATCAAGGGTATTGACAAACAATTAGTTGGTGAATTTGCTGCCAATGTACGTGCTAAACGTAAACCAGAACCTTACAAAGGAAAAGGTATCAAGTATACTACTGAAGTTATCCGTCGTAAGGAAGGTAAGACAGCTGGTAAGAAATAGTGGGAAAGGAGATTAAAATATGTTAACAAAAGTATCACGTAATGAAACTCGTTTACGTCGTCACGCTCGTGTACGTAGAAAAATTAGTGGAACTCCTGAATGCCCACGTTTGAACGTATTCAGAAGTAATGCTCACATTCATGCTCAGATCATTGATGATGTTGCAGGAAATACGCTTGTAAGTGCATCAAGTGTAGACATGAAGTTAGAAAATGGTGGAAACATTGAAGCAGCTCGTTTAGTAGGAGCAGAAATCGCTAAACGCGCTGTTGAAAAGAACATCAAAGAAGTTGTATTCGACCGTGGAGGATATGTATACTCTGGTCGTGTTAAAGCTTTAGCAGACGCAGCTCGTGAAGCTGGTCTAGAATTTTAGGAGGTCGCACAATGGCATTAGATAGAAAACCAAGAAGAGACCAAAAAGAATTTGATGAACAAGTTATCGCTATCAACCGTGTAACTAAAGTAGTAAAAGGTGGTAGACGCTTCCGTTTTGCTGCATTAGTAGTAGTTGGTGACCGTAAAGGACACGTTGGAATTGGAACAGGAAAGGCAAACGAAGTTCCTGATGCAATCCGTAAAGCTACAGAAGATGCTAAGAAGAACATGTTCGAAGTACCAGTAGTAGGAACTACTATTCCACACGAAATCGTTGGAACATATGGTGCAGGATCTGTATTCATGCGTCCAGCTCATGAAGGTACCGGAGTTATCGCAGGTGGTGCAACTCGTGCTGTCTTAGAACTTGCTGGTATTAGCGATATCCTAACAAAATGTATTGGATCTCGTACAAAAATCAATGTTGTTCGTGCAACAATTGATGGATTAAAGAACTTAACAACTATCGAAGAAGTAACAGCTCTTCGTGATAAGAAACCATGTGAAATTCGATAAGAGGAGGTAACAGAAATGAAATTACATGAAATGAAATCTATGGAACCTCGTAAAAATCGTAACCGTGTTGGACGTGGTCCTGGATCAGGAAACGGTAAAACTGCAGGTCGTGGACAAAAAGGACAGAACTCAAGATCTGGTGGTGGAGTTCGTTTAGGTTTTGAAGGTGGTCAGACACCATTAGCAAGACGTTTACCAAAACGTGGATTCACAAACTTCTCTCGTAAGGAATACGCAATTGTTAATGTAGAAGCATTAAACAGATTCGAAAATGGAACTGTTGTTACTCCTGAATTATTAATTGAATGCGGATTAGTTAAGAAAGAATTATGTGGAGTTAAAGTTCTTGGAAATGGAGAATTAGAAAAGAGTTTAACAGTAAAAGCTGTTAAGTTCTCAGCATCAGCTAAAGAAGCAATCGAAAACGCAGGCGGAAAAGCTGAGGTTATCTAAAAATGTTTGCAACTATAAAGGCAATATGGACAAACAAAGACATTCGCAATAGGATCTTGTTTACCCTATTTGCCTTTCTTGTGTATCGTTTAGGATCTGCAATTACAGTTCCAAACGTAAATACTGCCGATTTAGTCGCTGGGTTAGGTGAAAATTCATTATTCGCAATGATGAATCTTCTTGGTGGTGGTGGACTTGAACAGTTCTCTGTATTCGCACTAGGAGTGAGCCCATACATCACTGCATCCATCATTATTCAGTTATTGAGCATGGATGTTATTCCAAGCTTAACTGAATTATCAAAGAGTGGAGCTAATGGACGTAAGACATTAGATAAATACACTCGTTATCTAGCCGTTGTATTCGCGTTTGTACAATCTATTACATTAGTATATGGATTCTCAACCGCTTACCCAGGTTTATTTGTCGGTGGAACATCAGCAGCGAAAATTCTATATACTGCTACAATCTTCTCAGCAGGAACAATGTTCCTTGTATGGATTGGAGACCAGATTTCTGTAAAAGGAATCGGTAATGGTGTATCCATGGTAATCATGGCCGGTATCGTTGGTCGTTTACCTAAACAGTTCACGACTGCTTATGAAACATTAGTTGGAGCAGAAAGTGGTGTTGAAAATGGTATTGCACTATTTGTAGCCTATGTTGCTGTATATCTATTAATTATAATCTTTGTAACGCTAATTAGTTCAGCTGAAAGAAAGATTCCTATTCAGTATACTTCCAGCTCTATTACATTAGCTAAACAAAGTAAGTCGAACTATCTTCCATTGAAGGTCAATTCGGCTTCGGTTATCCCAGTAATCTTTGCGAGCTCAATTATGATGGCTCCGCTACAGATTGCCAATTTCTTTACCGCAAATGATTTCACACGCGGAATGCAGAAATGGCTGGGATTGCAGACGTGGTATTCGCTAGTGATTTATGTTGTCCTAATTCTATTCTTTACATTCTTCTATACAGAAATGCAGATCAATCCAGAGAAGATTGCAGAAAATTTAGGAAAATCAGGCGCTTATATTCCAAGTATACGTCCAGGTACGGAAACAAAAGAATATATTAGCCACGTTCTATATCGTATCACTGTATTTGGTGCTATCGGTTTAGCTATTATTGCTGTACTGCCACACGCAATGCCATTGATATGGACAGATATGCCTTCGAACATGGCTCTTGGTGGTACAGGATTAATCATCGTAGTCGGTGTTGCTATTGAAACGGTTAAACAGGTACAGGGATTATTGACACAGAAGTCATACAAACAATATTACGAATAGGAGAACTTATAATATGAACATTTTTATCATGGGAGCCCCAGGTTCTGGTAAAGGAACTTTCTCAAGTCGAATTAAGGAAGAATTCAACTTGAATCATATCTCTACAGGAGATATTTTCCGTGAAAATATATCGAAAGGAACAGAGTTAGGTTTACAAGCTAAAGCATATTCAGAAAAAGGTCTATTAGTACCTGATGAAATCACAAATAACATGGTTAAAGATTTCTTGAACAACTTAGCTGACAAGAAGAATGGATATTTATTAGATGGATATCCAAGAACTTTGGATCAGGCATTGGCATTTGAAGAAATGACAAAGGGAACAGATCTTGCGGTAGAAAGAATCTTAGTTATGGATGTAGACAACGAAGTATTGACTCGTCGTATTACAGGACGTCGTTCATGTAAGAAATGTGGAGAAATCTACAACATCTATACAAAAGCACCTAAAGTTGAAAATGTCTGTGATGTATGTGGATCTGAATTATCACAAAGAAAAGATGATAATGAAGAAAGCTTAAAAGTACGCTTAGGTGAATATGCAAAAAATACTGAGCCTGTTATTGCATATTATGAGAAATTGAATATGGTTTCTACAATTGATGCTTCAACAAGAACAATTGAAGAAATCTGGACAGAAGTTAAAGACGTTTTAAACAAATAGGGTTTAAAACGATAAAACTTGAATTTGAAGCGAATTGCGTTTATAATATTAAACGCAATTTGCTTGCGTTTTTATGAATAATTACGTTTCTGTTAAAATCCGCATGGATACATACGCATTTTAGCAGGTCAGTTAAATACGTAATGGAAAGGAAGAAAAGATGAAAGTAAGACCATCTGTAAAACCTATCTGCGACAAATGTCGAGTAATCAGAC
>JABUSD010000389.1 GCA_021442845.1 Holdemanella sp. | reverse complement strand
AAAAAAGTTACAGATAAACTGCTTATCAAGAAGAACATCTATGTAGGAGGACATTCGAAAGGTGGAAATCTTGCGATGTACGCTTCTATTGAGAATCCCCAAATACACGACTTAATCGTCCGCGTATACAACTTTGAAGGCCCTGGCTTTTTAGATTCTTATCTATCAAAGAAAGATTTATCATCGATTATCGATAAGATTTATACAATCGTTACAGAAAGTTCCATTATCGGACGACTTCTAACCCACCCAGAGAAACTCCATTATGTAAAATGTGATGCCGAAGGGTTAGCACAGCATAGTTTATTTAACTGGATGATTGATATTGATGATATCATCCCTGCACAAGCCCTTGACAAAAAAAGCAATGATTCTTATGAGATGATTTCTTCGATTTTGCTTTCAAAGTCTTTCAAAGAAAGAAAACGGTATACAAACCTTTTATTTGATGTATTTGACGAATTAAAAATTAACACAATTGCCGATTTATCAACATTGACATATCCAAAGGTGAAAACTGCCGCTCATGCATTCGCAAATATGACAACAAGCGAGAAATATTTTGTTCTTCAGATGATGTTGTTCATCATAGAACAGAGTCGTGTTGTACTAGTACAGGCATTCACCGCATATAAGGAACACATATTCTAAAAGGGCTGGAAATTCCAGCCCTTTATAATTTATATCGCATTGTTGATAAAGCTGTAGCCGTTAATCCTATAGTAAAAACAACGATATCTACATAAAACGGTACATGAAAAATATGTAGGAATGTGGACAAAATCAGATAAATTATAGAAAAGATACCAAAAGTTTTTACATGTTGCCATGCATACCATTTTCTTCTCTGCGATCCTACACTCATGGCATACTCATAATTTATTCCTGTAAACCAGTAAACCTTTTCTGTCTTATAGATGATTGCCGTTAAAATAAGCAGGAAAAGATTTGTCAGGTTCATAACAAGTCGAGTCATTAAAGAGGGATCAACAGGAAGAAAGGCAATACCTATCATCCCAACAGTAAACAGGATTATAATTACAAATAAACTGCCATATCTTTTTAGAAACATATTAGTTACTTTTCCTAATCACAAGTTTTGAAATTCCTTTTATTTTTCTTTTAAAGCTGTTTCGATTGGATGATACAGCCAATAATCCAAAAGGAGTAACATCCTTTCCGTATTCATCATAGACAGTTTCCATATATTTAACTTCTGTCCCCTTTTCATTTGGGGTAAATGTATAGCGAGTTAAATAAGTATTTGATGGTGTCTTTGTCTTTGTATAATATACATAAGGTTTTCTATATTCAATTAAAGTGATTTCCACTTTCTTTTTATACCCTGGACTCCCTAAATCCATATTAAAAGTAAATCCATTCGATAATTTCTTAGGATCCAGTTCTAATCCTTTATGCTCTTTTATATCTTTTAATAAAGTCTCTTCAAAAAAACTGAACAACTGTTCTGGTGTTGCTGCTACTGTTATTGTATGTTCCATCGTTTTATCTCCTAACATTGAGACTATTATAACACAATAAGGAAGCAGAGGTTAAACTGCTTCCTGGTTAATTCTTATTTTGCTGTTCTTTTCTTTAAGATGATTGCACCAACCAATGCGATTAATGCACCCATTTCAATTATCAGCCACATTGTTAAATTAGATTTAACGCCTGTATCGGTTGGCTTCGTATTAGGTTTAGTGCTCTTTACATCTTTATATCCAATGGCATATGTTGAACAGCGACTAATGTTAAATGTTAATGTATTTGATTTCGCATCATATGCAGGATCGATAACCTCTAGGCGTACTCCCTCAGGTGCATCTGCATGATATGCAAATACTTTATATGTTCGATCATATCCTTCTTTTAATGCCGTAAATTCTGGAATACCAATTGTAGCTTGTGTTCCGTTCAAAGCCTGATGAAGTTGAACTTCATTCATAGCCCCTGCTTTTAAGAACAAAGAGATATCCATCCAGTATAAGTCTTTTTCATTGATAGAAGCGTTTTTTGCTGCTTGTACAATGGCTTTAAAATCTTCGGCTGGTACATCACTTTCCAATAATTTCTCAATCACTAGATATACAATGGATGAATCCGGATTTCTATTGATGGCATCAATAAGCTGTGAGCCCTGTGCAACGCTGAATTGATTATAGATATCCTGTGTTGTGATAGAAATATTCGTATTCGTAAATGAAGGTACATTCTTGCCTACTACAGGTTTTCCAGTTTTTACAGGTTTTGCGATGGCATCGCCTAAAGCTGTTGCTGAATCAACAGCTGTATAAGAAAGAACAAGACTTCCAGATCCATCATTTGTCTTTGAAGCTAATACATAGAACTGTCCATCATAAGCAATAGAGGCTGGTGAATATAGATTTCCTGTATATGCCATCTTTTCATATTTTGAAACACTTCCATCATCTGACAATATATATGTATCAGCCGTTCCATCCTGACTTGGTGGCCCTACTAACATGAATGTTCCATCCGCTAAGGCACCGCTTGCCATCTGAATGTCTTTTTCATCTGACATGATATCGGTATTAATAAATGTCTGTGTTCCGTCTACAAATACTATTTCGCCACCACTTGATGCATCTGTTATAATACCTTTGGTTCCAGAACCACCAGATACAACAAATTTTCCAGGTTCATATGATACACGTGCTCCAAAACGAGGTAGCTGTGTTGTTAGAACTGGTGTAAGAACAGCACTCTTTTCGTCATCGAATGAGATTGTTGAGATCGTATTAACTGAACTTGCTGAACCACCTGCAATTTGAATACCACCAACTGCATAAACATTCTCACCATCAGATGCTAATGTTGAAAGATATGGTACCGTTACAAATCCGACTCCCACTCCTACTGTTCTCCATTCTCCATTTTCATCAAGCGTTACATATACACTTGCCAGATTATCCGGCGACTGAATGGATTTTCCTGTAATCTGAAGGAATAGTTTTCCTTTCTGAAGACAAGCTGTTACATCTGCAACCGTATCAATTACCTGTTGTCCATCAATGATAAAGGATTCAATAGGAATCTTTGTTTCTTCCCATGTATTTGTGTTTGGATCAAATGTGAAGAAGCTATCTGCAAAAGCTCCTGTGTACGATGTGATTGATCCACGTGGTAATACATAAAGTTTGCCTGCATATCCAGTCACATCATAATTTGGCCATGCTGCAATCTGCGAAGCTACCTCTGGAACAACGGTAACATCATACATGCTTGTTGATACTTCTCCATCGATATCAACAACACTACGATCTATCTTTCCATTGATTCCTGTTACTGTAATAACCGGTGTTCCCTTCACAAAACCAGCTGGTTTTGTAACAGTAATTTCATATTTATCATTTCCTAACGCTTTTGTACTAATTGAACAAGCTTTACCATCAACGCTTACAGATGCACCATCCATATAATAACCAGTAATTGTGAATGTATCTTTTCCATCAAGAATTTCCACAATGGCAGGCCCTGGATTTTGAGCCCCATCGACTGTCGCATAAGCACTTGTTGCACAAATGGCATCATATGCCAATTTTGTCTCTCCAGCCCCTTTTGTTAAAGCTGCTAATTTCTCAGCGTATGATGAAGTTCCACTTTGGCCAAGAATATCATCATACTTTCCAGCTAATACAGCTACAATACCTGTTACTTCTGGAGATGCCATAGATGTACCATTCATGTATGAGAATGGATAGCGGCAAGATCCTACGGCAATGCTATCAAACATGACCGTTCCTGTTGCCAGCTGTCCTTGTACGGCATAGATAGTAACCAATGAAATCGCAAAATTTTTCCAATTAATTACACGCTTTTCAATTCCATTTGCCTCATCGTCTAGCGAGATATATTCTGCACTGGATAAATCCGCATATCCACCGGAATAAACATCTTCTATAGATCCATATGTTCGAGCCGGTAACGATAATATTTTCTCTCTTGTTGTCCCATCCGATAACGATTCAATAACAGGCACTCCTACACAATAAGGTTCGGTAAACGATCCTTCTTCTTTTCCCATCGTTCTAAAGCTGACATAACGTGGTTTTACCTGCAACGATGATAAATCCACTTCATTGCTTACGATGGCTGCAAATCCATAATAATCGCCTGATGTTGCTGTTTCAATCGATAGAACACCCGTTCCATCAAATGTAGGCCCCCATTCCTCTACAGGATGCTGTATGTTAGATCCAACTTCCATTCCATCTTTTATATAGATTGAGAATGATTCAAATGGATTGATGCTTTCACTATCAAAACTTGTATAACTAACCAGATTTTCTCTGGCTTCACTTCCGGCTGGTGCATGGGCATTAACTTCTCCTAAGAATTGCAACTGTGATGATCCGTTCATTTCAACAGGCACTGTTGATAATATAGTTGATCCAGGTGCACAGATATCCGTTGTCCCAATTCCATAATTTGAGTATGCAGACTTATTTCCATCAGCTTTCAATGAATCCACGGTTACTACATATGGATTGTTTGCGACAATTCCAGCCGTTGTCATTGTTTTATCACTGTTTGAATATTCATTTCCTGATGCGAATACATTGACCACACCACAGTTTCCAAGTTCTGTTACTGCCACATTTACAAGGTTTGAAACGGTAGCTCCTAATCCCCAGGAGTTATTGATTGCGACAAGATTAACGCCATTTTCAACTGCTAACTTTGCATAGTTGAAACAAGAAAGAATCGATGCCAGGGTATCGCTATGACGAAGCGACATAATCTGTGCATTTGGTGCTACACCTGATACACCCTGACCATTCCATTCTGCTGCAACAATACCTGCTACATGGGTACCATGATCACTTACTATGCCACGTGTTGATGTTATTTGGTCTGTACCATTTGGGAAGAATCCATGTGCATCCCCACCTTGTCCAAACACATTACCTGTCCAAAGGACATTTTGAAGATCTGGATTCATTTCATCAACACCTGTATCAAGAACACCAATCACAACATCTGTTAAGGCTGCTTCATTTTGCTTCGTCCATGCATCGTACTGAATATCAATAGTCCCTTCATGAACAAATGTTCCTGCTAAACTTCCATTATTATAATTTCCCCATTGCAAACCTGTCATATCAGGAATCTGTCCTGGTGTATATTCATCAGGACCCCAAGTTGTTGCTTCTTCCTTTAGCGTTGGCTGCTCAATCGTTTCTTCGCCTGAAATTTGAGTTTCTTCAAGTTCCTCTGGTAATTCAGCTATCTCATTATTTTCATTTTCCTCTGTATTTTCATCCTCTAGTGTTGTAACAATATAGTTTGGTTCTGCATAGATAACACGAGGATCTTCCAAAAGCTTTGCAATCAATTCCTTTGTACTTAAATTTGTACTTCTAACAAGTTTGATAGTTCCACCTGGCACCTTTTCTTCCTTTACGGATATTTTTTCTTCGGCTTCATCGACATCTTCAATTCTGAATGCAGATATCTTAGATGTTCCTATCTCCATGATATTTTCTGCATTTGCCAACAAATCCTCTTGAAATGAACTATAATTTGCATCCGATACATAAACCAGCGCTTCACCTTCAATATATGTACCTTCAACAAGTTCTGGTATATTATCACTTTCTTTTGCATATGTTTTCATTGGTATCATCGAAAATACCATTGATAATGTCATAGCACATGACATTACCTGCTTTAAAAATCGGCTTCTTTTCATAACTCTCTTTTCTGGATATTTTTAAATATCCTTACCTTTCTTAAAATTCACATACTTATTATAAATCATCATTATTATCGAATAAATATAAATAATAACTATTATGGGAGTGGTTTTTCGCTAGCAAGATATAAATCATACCATTCCTGTCTTGTTAATGTAATATCACATGCCTTTGCCATTTCTTCAAGATGAACAGGCGATGTTGTTCCTAAAATCGGCTGCATATTGGCAGGATGTCTTAATAGCCAGGCAATTGCGATAGCTCCTTTTGTCACATTGTATTTATCAGCTAATTCCTGCATTACCTTGTTTAATTTTTCATAGTCTGGATTATCAATAAAGGTTCCTTCTTTCCACGATGCCTGAACAACCGACCATGGCTGGATGGTAATATCTTCCAGTCTACAAAAGTCAAGAACACCACCATCTTTATCCTGTGCCCATGCTTCTTTCATATTGGCGTTCATTCCTGAATCAATCATGACAGAATGCACAATAGATAGCTGCAGCTGATTAATTATGATTGGATGTTTTATATATTTCTGTAATAGCTTTATCTGATATGGAGTATGATTGGATACACCAAAGTATCGAACCTTTCCACTTTCATATAATTCATCAAAAGCTTCGGCAACTTCCTTTGGATCACATAATGCATCCGGTCTATGAAGCAACAGGATATCTAGATACCCTATCTTTAATCGACTTAGAATTCCATCTACACTTGATAAAATATGTTCTTTTGAAAAATCATATCGCTTCCCTGGAACAATAGCACATTTAGATTGAATAATCATCTTTTCACGATACTCCGGATGTCTTTGAAGAACCTCTCCAAACAATTCTTCACAACGGCCTCCTCCATAAATATCAGCATGATCAAAGAAATTGATACCTAAATCCAAAGCTTTTTTTATCAATTCATCCACTTCATCAACAGATTTCATAAAGATACGCATATGCCCTAAAGCAAGTCTTGAAACGGTTAAATCCGTTTGTGGTAATTTCATATATTGCATATAGTATTCTCCTTACACTTACATATATTTTACAACAAAAAAGAGGTCTATAAATCAAAGACCTCACATAATTTTTCAACAGCTACTTTCTTATTGGCTTCATCAATTGTAAGTGAAATACTGATTTCAGATGAAGTAATCTGATAATAGCGAATGTTATTCATATTTAATGTATTCAATACTTTTGCAGCAATACCACTGTGAGTAGAAATACCTACACCAACTAATGATAATTTGACAAATCCAAGCATTCTCTTAATTGGATATTCACATTCCAACTCCTTGGCATTATCAAGAATCTCATCCGATTGCGCCTTATTACAATAGAATGTGAAATTAACCGTTCCATCATCATTCAACTGTTGTGAAATTGTATCCAGATTAATATTCAGTTTTGCGATTAAATTAAACAATTTACTCAAAAATATACCATCATTTTTAATATTTGTTACACGCAAGATTGCATAATCATCCTTAATTGAAATCCCGGTGATAGGCATATCTTCTAAATTCTTTGTCTGCTTCATAATATAGGTTCCTTTACTAAAATCTTCATTCAATGATCTACCAAGATATAGTTTTACATTGTATTTACTTGCCAATTCAACACTGCGTGTCTCCAATACTCCACTTCCTAAAATAGCCATCTGCATCATTTCCATATATGTGACTTCCTTTAGCTTTTTAGCCTTTGGATAAATTCTAGGATCACAAGTATATACTCCATTCACATCTGTATAGATATAACAGTCATAGTGAAGCTTAGCCGCTAGTGCAACCGCGGTTGTATCCGATCCGCCTCTACCTAAAGTGGTAATTTCACCATTTTCTGTTGCACCCTGGAATCCAGCAACAACAACGACATAACCTTCCTTGATATACTTTTTAATCTTACGATCATTAATATCCTTAATATATGCATGTGCATGATGATTGCTTGTTACAAAACCAGCCTGGAATCCCGTTAATGAAATCGCCTTAACACCATATGTTTCAATAGCCATCGCAAGCAAAGTGATTGTCCTTTGTTCACCTGTAGACAACAATGAATCCATCTCACGGCTATTCTTCGTGTTTCCGATTTCCTTAGCCATCTCAATCAGTTTGTTTGTCGTCTTCCCCATAGCACTTGCGACAACAATGATATTATCTCCTCGTTTTTTTACATCGGCAACGTGTTTGGCAATCTTTTTGATGTTATCGATTGTCGCAACACTTGTTCCACCATATTTCTCTACAACATTCATGAGAGTATTATATAAAATTTGATTCCAAAAAAAAAGGAACAAATTTCTGTTCCTTCCTATAAATTATGCAATCGATACAGGGATATATCCTGCTTCTTCAATTGAAGATAATAAGATGTGATCTTCTACTTCTTTTGTCAATTCTATTGTTGCCTTCTTTTCTTCCAGATTTACAATAGCTTCTTTAACACCATCAACCGCTTCTAGTGCTTTTTTTGCATTTGCTACACAGTGCATACACATCATACCTTCAATAATCATCGTTTTTGTCATAAATACTTCCTCCTCTTTTAGTACATTCTTTTTCTTTTCAACTATATCCTGGAATTCAATACCTGGTTTAAACAAACGTAGACGAAGTGCGTTTGTACAGACACATACAGAACTTAACGACATACAAGCTGATCCAAGCATAGGAGACAGTTTCAATCCAAAAAGTGGATATAAGAATCCTGCTGCAACTGGAATTCCACAGGCATTGTAGAAAAATGCCCAGAACAAGTTCATATGGATATTCCTAATGACTTTTTCGCTAAGCTCTATAGCGGTATTGACATCCAGTAGTGAGCTTTTCATTAATACGATATCGGCAGAATCCATCGCAATATCCGTTCCTGCACCAATCGCAATACCTATATTAGCACGAGTTAGAGCTGGCGCATCATTAATACCATCTCCAACCATGATAACCTTCTTTCCTTCTTCCTGAAGATTACGTACTACACTTTCCTTCTGTGCTGGTAATACATTTGAAATCACTTCATCAATATGCAATTTGCTAGCAATCGCCTTAGCAGTTATTTCATTGTCGCCTGTCAGCATAACAACATGGATATTCTTCTTTTTAAACTGCTCTATTGCCAGTTTACTTGATTCGCGTACAGTATCTGCTACACTGATTAATCCCATAACCGATTTACCATTGGCAAAGATCAATGGCGTTCTACCTTGTTTCGCTTCATTTTGTACATCATTTAATACTTTTTCCGTTAATGTCACTTCATTTTCTTTCATGAAGTCTAAATTACCTGCAATATAATTACCAGCTTTAATGCCTCTTCCTGGGATTGATTCAAATGTTGGGAAATTAATACATGAAATACCTAATTCATCCGCTCTTTCTACAATAGCCTGTCCTAATGGATGCTCGCTTCCTTTTTCAATGGAAGCCGCCATTCTAAGGAAGGTTTTTTCCGCCATTGTTGAATAGACTTTAATATTTTGAACAGATGGTTTGCCTGAAGTAATTGTACCGGTTTTATCTAAGACAATTGTATCCATTGAATGCAAATTTTCTAAGCTTTCGGCATTTTTAATTAAAATACCATATTCAGCTGCTTTTCCTGTTCCAACCATAATCGCAACCGGTGTCGCAAGGCCTAATGCACATGGGCAGGATATAACAAGTACACTAATAGCACAACCAAAGGCGAAATCATAGCCTTTTCCTAAAACAAGCCATAGCATTAAGGTAAATAAAGCAATGCCAATCACAACTGGTACAAATATACCGCTGACCTTATCCGCTACACGAGCAATCGGTGCTTTGGTATTCCCTGCTTCATCCACTAGACGAATAATCTGGGCAAGCGTTGTATCATCGCCTACTTTTAAAGCTTTAAACTGAAAAGACCCATTCTGATTCATCGTTGCAGAAATAACGGTATCTCCTATCTGTTTTTCCACTGGAATGCTTTCTCCTGTAACAGCAGACTGGTCCACATAACCAGACCCAGATAATACCTCTCCATCAACAGGGATTCTCTGCCCTGGACGAATCACAACAATATCTCCTTGTACAACATCCTGTGATCCAATTGTCATTTCTATTCCATTACGGATAACCGTTGCACTCTTTGGCGCTAAATCTACTAATTTTCCTAACGCTTCCGTTGTCTTTGCCTTTGATTTTGATTCAAAGTATTTCCCAACACTTACCAGTGTTACTATCATAGCTGCACTTTCAAAATATAGCGAATGTTGAGCAGCATGGATGATATTCATATCCATAATCGCATATCCATACGCCATTTTATATACAGCGTATAATCCATATATAAAACTAGCGCTAGACCCCAAAGCCACTAAAGAATCCATATTCGGTACTCTTTTTACCAACGCTTTAAATCCTTTAATATAGAAATGTTTCTGAATAAACATGACCGCAATTGCCATCAGCATCTGCGTCATACTAAACATCAATAGATATTTATGATCATTTAGTATTTCAATTCCCAGCATGCCTCCCATGGCAATAATCATTAATGGAACTAATATTAACAGCGAACAGAATAATCGATTCCTTGATTTTTTCTGTTCTTCTTCTGCTTTTCTTTTCCTTTCGTCAAATTCATTTTTTATACTATATGATTTATCCTTCTTTGCCCCTTTTATGACTGCACCATATCCAATCGCCTGGACAGCTTCGCATATAGCAGATGCATCCACAATATTTTCATCATATCTAACTTTCATAGAATTGGATAACAAGGTCACTTCTACTTTAGAAACACCTTCTAATTTAGAAACAGTACGAGTAACATTGGCTTCACATGCCGCACATGTCATTCCCGTTATATCGAATTTTGTTTCCATCTTATTTCAACTTCTTTACAAGGTCTATGACTTCTGACATAATGGCTTCATCATCTTCCTTGACTCCATCTCTTACACATGTTTCCAGATGATTCTGTAAAATCGCATACCCTACATTTTCCAATGCCTTTTCAACTGCAGCTACCTGAATCAAAATATCACCACAATAGCGGTTTTCATCAATCATCTTTTCAATTCCATTTAATTGTCCAATAATTCTATGAATTCTATTTTTTAATGTTTTTACCTCTTCTTCACTTCGAGGTATTTTCTTTTCTCTACAACAACATTCTTTCATATAAATAACTCCATAACCGTATAATATACCCGTAGGGGGTATAAATCAACCTATAATAAAAACACATCGCCAGGATGTGTTATTCGGAAGCTTTTACAATCTTTACAATACGGCTTGTACCAAGACGACTAGCCCCTAATTCCATGAATTTCTTGGCATCATCCATTGTCTTGATTCCACCAGCAGCCTTCATCTTTACATCAGGACCAATATGTTTTGAAAACAATTCAATGTCTTCGAAAGTTGCTCCTGCCATAGAGAATCCAGTCGATGTCTTAATATAATCCGCTTTTGCTTCTGTGACCAATTCACACATTTTTATCTTCTCTTCTTCGGTTAATAGACAAGTTTCAATGATTACTTTTAAAATCAAATCACCACATGCTTCTTTCAATGTCTTAATTTCATTTAATACATATGCATAGTTTTTTGCTTTTAGCTGTCCAACATTGATAACCATATCAATTTCTTTAGCACCATTTTCAATGGCTTCCTTTGTTTCAAAAAGCTTAGTTGCTGTCGTTGTATTTCCGTTAGGGAATCCTACAACTGTACATACAGGAATCGTATCCTGCATATACTCTGCAGCTTGCTTTACATAACAAGGCGGAATGCATACCGATGCTGTTTCATATTTCATGGCATCATCGCATAATGCCTGGATTTCCTCCCAGGTAGATCCCTGTAATAATAATGTATGATCACAAATAGCTAGAATATCTTTTACATTCATTGTCATATCCTCCATCTACAGAAATTATAACCAAATCCACATAAATAGAGGAGTCCAAATTTTGTACAGACCTGTGAATGCTATCTTATACGAACTTCAATACATTAATCAGCATAAAGCCACTAAGTCCATAATAGATGACAACCGCTACAAGGTCGTTTACCGTTGTGATTAACGGACCTGATGCAACAGCAGGGTCTACACCCATCTTGTGGAAAACAAGTGGAATCAATGTTCCCACTGTACTCGATACAGTCATTGCGGCTAATAGGGATACACCAATGCATGCAGATACCGCAAAGGCGAACATAACTGGTTTTGCTTTGAAGAAATAGATATACAATCCTACAAAAACCAGAGAAACAACACCCAATAATAAACCATTGCAGAATCCAACCTTTGTCTCCTTAAAGACAAGACCAATTTTCTGCATTGTCGTTAAGTTTTCATCCATTAATACACGGATTGTTACGGCAAGCGACTGGGTACCAACATTTCCTGCCATATCCAGAATCAATGACTGGAATGCCATAATCAG
The DNA here is from genome assembly GCA_021442845.1 of Holdemanella sp. Taxonomy (GTDB): domain Bacteria; phylum Bacillota_I; class Bacilli_A; order Erysipelotrichales; family Erysipelotrichaceae; genus Floccifex. The sequence continues at coordinate 728 of JABUSD010000389.1, read as the reverse complement.
TGGCAATTGGGATACAACCTGTTCAAATATGCTTACCACGGAAGATACAACTAAACCTAATCCTAAAAGGACAATCAGCCATGGAAGTCGCTTACGCATACTTTCAATAATTGTCTCATTCAGATCTTCCTCTGCCGTTAAACCGGCAAGCTTCGCATAGTCTTCTCCGAATGCTTCATCAACAACTTCAATGACGCTCTGTGATGTGATAACACCCAATAGGATATTGTTGTTATCTAGAACGGGAATTGAATTCTCCGAATAATCTTTTAACTTCTCAATACAATCATCAATTTTTTCATTACCATATACATATGGATAACTAGTCATGATGACATCATCTAAAGGTTGATCTGTCCTTGCGATGATCAACTCTTTTAAATCGATTGCCCCAACAAGAGCCCCAATTTCATCCACTACAAACAGAGTAGAGATATTGTCATTATCAGCTGCCTGTTTTACTAAGGCTGACATAGCCCCCTTAACAGTCAATTCTTCATGAATTTCAATATAGTTGGTAGTCATTTTGCTACCGATTTCATCTTCATCAAATGATGCGACCAAGGCAATGTCCTTACGAACATCCTCATCCATCATTTCAATCATCAATTTGCGCTTTTCTTTTTCAATGCTGCGAAGCACATCAACCGCAAAATCAACTTCTACATTGGAAAGAATCACAACCGCTCTTTTTATATCCATTTCATCTAAAAAACGAATGGCATCTT
>JABUSD010000273.1 GCA_021442845.1 Holdemanella sp. | reverse complement strand
TGTTTCTGAAAGCAAAACCTTTTCTTATCAATCCGGTTCAAAAAACGGTTTTTGTTGAAGTACATAAGGAGATTGGTGATCTTCCTATTGCAGGGGAAAGCGCACTTTCCAAAAGAAGTATGTTAAGCGAACCAGATGTTTTAACAGTAGCGCAGTTTAAAAGCAAAAAATATCAATGGGAACAAGTGGACGAAAGATGGAATACAGGTAAGATGCTGACAAGGATAGAATTGTGGAAATACAATCCTTCTTTATTGGCAATTGATGGACTTGTTGATCCAATATCTCTTTACATGTCATTAAAAAACAGTTTTGATGAAAGAATCGAAAGCGAACTAGAAATGATGATGGAGGAATATAAATGGTAAATGGAATTGAAGAATTTAAAGAATATTTTAAAGAATATCAGGATTGTTACACTGTTATTGGAGGAGCAGCCTGTGATATTTTGATGAATAAAGCACAAATAGATTTTAGGGCAACTAAAGATATAGATATGATTATTCTTTTTGAAGGTCGTTATCAGGAGTTTGTGAAAACATTCTGGGAATACATTAAAGAAGCAGGATATAGATGTGGGTGGAAGAACAGTGAACAATCACATTTTTATAGATTTACGGACCCTAAACCTGGATATCCAATTATGATTGAATTGTTTTCAAGAGGACAAGGATATCATTTTGAGATGGATGGAGGTATTATTCCGGTTCATATCGATGATACTATATCAAGTTTGTCTGCAATCTTATTAAATGATGATTTCTATAATTTCATGCTTCAAGGGAGAATTTCAATTGATGGTTTATCGGTGCTGTCTGCAGAATATTTGATTCCTTTTAAAATGTATGCTTGGCTTGACTTAACCAGAAGAAAAGAAAATGGGGAAAAAGTAAGAGGATCAGATTTGAAAAAACATAAATATGACGTTTTCCGTCTGCTGCAAATAGTATCTATAGAGAATTCAATTTATACAGAAGGACTTGTACATTCGAGTATTGTGTCTTTTATTCAGGCGATGGAACATGAAGACTTGCCTTTACAACAAATTGGGTTAAATCTCCAAAAGAAGGAAGGGTTGGAACTATTAGAAATTCTATATGAAATAAAAAGATGAGCTGTTACTCATCTTAGTTGTCTTTCTTCTTTCCTTTGAATACAGTAAAGAAGGATGTTAGCTTTTTCGATGCTTCATAGAACGTAGGCGGTTCTTTTGTTCCATTCTTTGCCATAATCTGCTTTCTATCCCAGTCCATGATTGACTTTGACATTCTTGATAATGTAATCATTTCACCAAACGGCTGGAAAGCTTTTACTTTTGTCTGGGAAACGCTATCTGGAACAGTTTCAATAACGGTTACCTTTACACCGCCTTTTTTTACTTCAGATTTCTCTAATTCATATCTTGTATAACCATTTAACGCAACTGATTTTACGGTTACCTGTAGAATCTTATTCTTCACAACTTCATCGACAATATATTGTGTTTTCTTATATTTATCGGTTTCTCCATTAGAGATTCTAAGTCCTTTTTTTACATCTTTTTCTTTTAACTGTTTAACACCAGTTTCTCTTTTGTTGTGGATGACTAGTAAGTCATCAATCAGGTGATTGTAGAATTCTTCTGGTGATGCTGATAAATCTCTAATAATTGTCAGTGTTTTCTTATCTTTGTTATCCATAATATTCGCCCTCGTATCATGATTATATAGTAGTGTATGAATAATCACAAGTTTAATATTTAAAAGTTAAGGAGCTTAATTTGTTTATACTGTTAAAAATGGCAAACTATATCAGCAAAAATGATGTTGGAACAAGAAAATTTTTAAGAGGTTTTAAAGAGCATAAATAATGTAAATTATAGGTATATTTCACACAATATCACATAATCTATAGGCAATTTGTTATAGTAAAACCTATAAAATGTGTATATTGTGGATTTGTGAAAAAGTTATTTTAATAAAAAGTGCAATGAAACCGTTTACAAGTGTAAAAATATATTATAAAATACGAATATCTAGGATAAAGGAGAAAAGATACTATGGCTGAAGATGTATTGATGGATGCTGCGGTTGAAGAATCGATGATGGAATCGTTTAACATCATTGCTCACGCAGGAGACGCTCGCTCTTTTGCATTTATGGCATTACAGGCTGCTAAAAAAGGTGACTTTGAAGAAGCAGACAAGTTAATGGCTGATGCTGAAAAAGCTTCTAATGAAGCTCACGAAGGGCAAACTAAACTATTGTTTAGAGAAACAAGCGGTGGAAAGAACATTATCAACGTTCTATTAATCCACGGACAGGATCATTTGATGACTGCTATGTTAGCAATCGACTTGATCAAAGAGATGATTGATCTTTACAGAGACAAGAAATAAGGTTAGAGGAGGAAATTAATAATGAAAATCTTATTAGTATGTGCAGGTGGAATGTCTACTGGTCTATTAATGAAGAAAATGGAAAAGTATTGGGCAGAAAAAGGTGAACCACTAGAAATCACAGCTTGCGGTGTTGGTGAATACAAAGACATCATGAAAAACTATGAAATGATTTTAGTTGGACCACAGGTACGTTTCAGATTAGAAGAAATCAAGAAAACTTCTGGTATGCCATGTGCTGTTATCGAAACAGTTGACTACGGTATGCAGAACTGTCCAAAGATTTACAAATTGGCTAAAAAACTTCAAGGATAATAATTGAACGTTTTTAGTATAGGAAAGAGGAGAAAAAAATATGGAAGGTTTATTCAACAGTCCAATCATTCTTAAGTTACAAGAATTTGGACAAAAGCTTGGTGCAAACACATTCGTATCTGCACTTCAAAGCTCAATGATGGGATGTATGGGATTCATCATGTGTGGTTCTGTATTCCAGATCATTACTGCATTATTAAACGCTGTTGGTGGAGTTTCTGCAACATCTGAATTGTATTTAGTATTGTATGCACCTTACAACTTCACAATGGGACTTATCGGTCTTTGGATTACTATTCGTTTAGCTGAAGCTTATGCAAAGAACTTAGGTGTTAAATCACCTATCACTTCTGCAGTTGAAGCTGGAGCATTCTTCGTATTAGTTGCTACATTCGATTTAGGATGCTTAGAACTTGGTTCAGTATTCTCACTTGACGGTGGTATGACTTTCTTAGGATCAACTGGAATGTTCGTTGGTTTCATCGTTGCATTCATTACAGTTCGTATTGACTACTTCTGCCAGGTTAAGAACATCAAGATCCCTATGCCAGATGTATGTCCACCATCATTAGTAAATGGTATGGCTGCAATCATTCCATCTACATTGAACGCTGTATTATGGTTAGGAATTTCATTCTTATGTGCTAAATATGTACCAGAAGGAATCTTCAACGCAATGTATACACACAACTTCGCTGGATTATTCATGTCATTGTTAGCTGCTCCATTAGCTGCATTAACATCTACTCCAGGTATGTTCGTATTAATTTTATTCGCTACATTAATGTGGTGTTTCGGTATCCACGGTACAATGTTATTAATCTCTGTATTAATGGCTCCATTAATGGAAGCTACAGCTATCAATGGTCAGATCATGGCTGATGCATTAGCAGCAGGTAAAACATTAGCTGAAGGACGTGAATTATTACAATTCTTCCCAGTAGCATTATTCGGTGCTATGGCTGTCTGCGGTGGTACAGGTAACACATTACCATTATGTATCTTCGGTTTAAGAGCTAAATCTGAACAGATCCGTACAGTATCTAAGATTGGTATCCTTCCAGGATGGTTTGGAATCAACGAACCAGTTACATTCGGTATGCCAATTATGTATAACCCAATTTTATGTATCCCTTATATCTTGAACTGTCAGTTAGTTGCTGTTATCACTTTATTAGGTTACAAGTTACACATCATCTATCCAGGACACATCTACAACGGTGCATTGTTACCAATGGGATTCGCTCAGGTTATCACTACTTTAAGACCAATCCAGTTCTTGTGGGACTACGCAATGTTAATCCCTGCTGGTTTAGTTTGGTACCCATTCTTCAAAGCATATGACAAGCAGTTATACGAACAAGAACAGCTTGCTATGGATGAAGATGATGAAGATTAATCAGTAATTTATCATTGAAGATTAAACGACAATTGAATAATTAAAATTTAAAGGTAAGGGCTTTTGTCCTTACCTTTCTTGTAAAAAAAGGAGAAACACTCTTTATGGAACAAAAAGTATTATTATGCTGTGCTGGTGGTATGTCTACGGGTTTGTTGATGAAGAAAATGGAGAAATACTGGGCAAGTCTTGGTATTGATTTAAAAGTTCATGCAACAGGTGTAAACAGTGCAGAAAAGTATTTTGATCAATATGATGTAATTCTTGTTGGCCCACAGATGCGCTTTATGGTAGACACATTAAGAAAGAAAACGGATAAGCCTGTTGAAGTCATTCCTACATTGACATATGGAATGCAGAAATGTGATGAAATGAAGGCTTTGGTTGATAAATTATACGAACAGATTAAGAAGTAAAAGGAGATTATATGCAACATTTAGAATTAAAGAAATTCCCAGAAGGGTTCCTTTGGGGAGGAAGTTCATCTGCTTATCAGTGTGAAGGTGCCTGGGATGAAGATGGAAAAAGTCCATCTGTACAGGACATTGCCCCTGTTATTGAAGGAACTAGCGATTGGAAGGTAACATCAGACCACTATCACCGTTATAAAGAAGATATCGCTTTAATGGCTGAAATGGGATTTAATGAATTCCGTTTCTCTATTGCCTGGACACGTATCATTCCAAGTGGTGATGGAGAAGTGAATCCTCTTGGTGTACAGCACTATCACGATGTAATCGATGAATGCCACAAATATGGTATTGAACCAGTTGTAACTCTATATCACTTTGATTTACCTGCTGTTCTTCAGGAAAAGTACAATGGGTGGACAAGCAGACAATGTATTGATGATTTTGTTAGATATTGTGAAGTATGCTTCAAGGAATATGGATCAAAGGTTAAATATTTCCTTACTATCAATGAACAGAATATGATGACAATGTTCAATATGGGTGGCTATAAGACAGATCAGGAAAGATACCAGGCAAACCACCACATGTTAGTAGCACAATCAAAAGCTATGATTCGCTGTCATGAAATCTGTGATGCTAAGATTGGGCCTGCTCCAAATATCACATGTGTATACCCTGCAACATCTTCTCCTTTAGATTATTTGGCAGCAATGGATTATGATCAGTTAAGAAATAGAATGTATTATGATACAGCCGTATTTGGTACATATCCAGAAGCATTTGAAGAGTACCTAAGACAAAGAGGTGTAGTTGTTGAATGGGCTGAAGGAGATGCTGAAATCTTAAAGAATGGTCATCCTGATTTCTTAGCGCTTAACTACTATGGTGGATCGACTGTACGTTATATTTCTCAGGAAGAAGGAAGTGCAATCAAAGCGAAGATGAATACAGGGGAAGCCAATATGGCTGAATTCATGGTTGGTATGATGACTGAACCTGGACTTGCACAGGGATGCAAGAACCCGTTACAGGAACAGACTTCATATGGTATGGGAATTGACCCAGTTGGACTTCGTGTTACATTAAGACAATGCTGGGAAAGATATCATTTACCATTATTAATTACAGAAAATGGATGTGGTGTTCCAGATACATTGACAGAAGATGGAAAGATTCACGATGATTATCGTATTGATTACTTAAGAAAACACATCATCGCTTGCCGTGAAGCAATCTCGGATGGTGTGGATTTAATGGGATATTCTCCATGGTCTGCATTTGACTTAGTATCCACACACCAGGGTATCACAAAACGTTATGGTATGATTTATGTAAACCGTGATGAATTTGACTTAAAGGATATGGCTCGTATCCGTAAAGATTCATTCTACTGGTATGGTAAATGCATTAAATCAAACGGTGAAGATTTAGATTAATACTATATAAGCCTCTCAAATATGATGAGAGGCTTTTTTTAAGGTTATGTTAAGGTTTGTATTGTCTGGTATTAAGTTTGTCTTCTTATACTAAATTATATAAAGGAGAATAAGGTTATGAATGATTGGTCAATTAAAGAGATAAAGAGGCAGGCGAAGGATCGTCTAAAGGTTAATTATCTAAAATCTGTATTGGTTGGTATTGTGATTGCGATTACAACAGGGGGTTTATTCGATTCAACGTACTCTGGATCATCCATGAGTACATCGAGTTCATCCGGTTTAAAAGATGTTATTTCAGGAGTTCCAAAAAATATAATGTTTGCGATTGGGATTGGAACAATTCTATTAATTATCTTTGCGTTTATTACAATGGTTGTAATTAAGATATTCCTGATTAATCCGATAGAAATTGGATGTGATCGCTTCTTTCATAAGAATCTGGAAGAAAAAGCAGAGCTTAAAGAAATGTTGTATTCCTATGATAAAGGATATAAGAATGGTGTAAAAACATTATTTTTAAGGAATTTATATATCACATTATGGTCTTGTCTGTTTATCATACCGGGTATAATCAAACAATATGAATATAGACTTATACCTTATATCTTAAGTGAAAACCCAGATATGGACTCCAAAGAAGTATTTAGACGTAGCAAACAGATGATGAATGGATATAAATGGAAAGCCTTCTTAATGGATTTATCCTTCCTTCTGTGGGAAATTGTAGGAATCTTAACATTTGGCATTTTAAATGTGTTCTATGTGAATCCCTATAAAAAATTAGCGGAGGCTGGTTTATATAAAAAACTAAAAGAAATATAAGATCTGGAGCAATCCAGGTCTTTTTTTAGGTTTATCATTTGTCCACTTTCAGGGGTAACACTATAGATTACTTTTTATGTTAAGTTAAGATTTATACCGTTTTATATTAAGATTCATCCTCTATACTAAAACCATCAAAAGAAAAGAGGAAATAAATTATGAAAACATTTGAATTAAATGAATTAAAAACAAACGCAAAGAAAGGTTTGAAAGCCAATTACTGGAGATCCGTGTTAGTAGGTGTTGTATCAACGGTAGTAGCAGGTGGAACCGTAGCCGGTGTATCGCTTCTTGTAAATGGAAACTACAACGTCACAACAAGTGGCAATGCATCAGAATTCATGCATGCCTTAACAACGAATCCGTCATTCCCAATTCTATTAACAGCCCTTGCAGCATTGGTTGTATTTGTTGCCGTTGTAGGAATCATCTCGCATGTGATCAGAGCCTTCCTGATTGCTCCACTTGAAGTTGGATGTGATAAGTTCTTCAAGAAGAATATCAATGAAGAAGCTGAATTTGGTGAACTTGGATGTGCGTATAAAAACAATTATCTAACAACGGTTGGAACTTTATTATTAAGAGATATCAAGATTGGATTATGGTCATTACTATTTGTTGTTCCTGGTATTGTAAAAGCGTATGAATATAGAATGGTTCCTTACATCTTAGCTGAAAATCCAGATATGTCATCAAGTGATGTATTCAAATTAAGCAAGGAAATGATGAACGGAAACAAATGGAAGACATTTGTGATGGATCTATCCTTCCTGTTATGGAATATTGCAGGTGTATTAACATTTGGATTATTAAATGTATTCTATGTAAAGCCATACCAGATGATGACAGAAGCTGGTATCTATGATGCAGTAAAAGCTTAATATATAAAAACACGATATAGAAAAGGACTATGCTACATGCTTAGTCCTTTTGCTTATGATAATAATCATATAATTCGTTTTTCTTGCATCCGATTTCCTTGGATACTGTAGTAATAGCCTGTTTTGTCTTCATGCCTTCATTAATAAGACAATCAACCCTTTCACAAGCTTCTTCCATATCAATTTCTACTTCTTCCTTTTGATTTCCTTCTACAATCAATACCATTTCCCCTTTTAAACAATCGGCAACTTCTAATACTTCTGCAATTGAACCTCGAATGTATTCTTCATGTACTTTTGTAAGTTCTCTTGCCAGACACATAGTACGATTTCCAAATACTTCTAATAGATCCTTTAAAGTATCACAAATGCGATGAGGTGCTTCATAAAAGATAATTGTATATGGATAGTGCTCCATTTCCAGTAACTGTTTCTTCCGTTTTGACGATTTTGCCTCTAGAAAGCCAAAAAACATATAGTGCTGGGTTGATAAACCGCTGGCAACTAATGCGTTCATGGCTGCATTAGCACCTGATATAGATACTACTGGATATCCTTTGGAAATCACTTCCTTGACCAGCCATTGTCCCGGATCTGAAATCAGTGGGTATCCTGCATCCGATACAACCGCAATTGATTTTCCTTCTCCTAGCAAATCCAGAATTCTTGGAACGCTTTCTGCCTGATTGTGTTCATGATGCGACATCAGAGGTGTTTGAATCTGATAGGCCATCAACAATTTCTTTGTATTTCTTGTATCCTCTGCCGCAATGATATCCACTGCTTTTAGCACATCCAATGCTCTTGGAGTCATTTCCTGCAGGTTTCCAATTGGGGTTGGTACTAGATATAAAGTTGGCGTTTCCTTTTCAAAACTTTTCTGTCTAATCATCTGAAAAATCCTTTTCTGGCCACAATTCCTTAAAGGTTACAAATTTTACTTCTTCCTTGTTTTCAAGCTTTGCGGTTTTCTGTAGAACATTCATTCCTGTAATTCTATATTTATTACCTTCAAACTGGACAAAGGAATTCATCTTTGGCAAGTCTTTTCTTAAATCTGTATACAAATCATTTTCATAACGCAGACAGCACATTAACTTGCCACATTGTCCACTCAATTTCTGAATATTCAAAGCTAACAATTGATTTTTAGCCATATTAATAGAAACTGTATCAAAATCATTTAAAAATCTTGAACAGCATGTTTCCATACCGCAGTTTCCCAATCCGCCAACCATCTTTGCCTTATTTCTTGGACCAACCTGACGCAATTCAATACGACAATGCAGTTGTGCTGCCAAATCCTTTAACAATTGTCTAAAATCTACACGATCATCGGATACATAAGTAAAAATCACTTTAGAACGATCTAATGTATATTCACTGCTGACCAGATGCATATCCAGACCTAATGTTTCTACACACTGTTTACAGATATCCATAGCCTGCTTTGACTTTTCCACATTCTCTTCTTTCTGAATTAAATCATATTTTGTCGCTAGACGGATAACTGGTTTACATTCACCTTTGACCTTCTTAATATCAAAATCGATTGTTTCCTGACATACCTTTCCTAATTCTTTACCACGAATTGTTTCCACTACGACAAAATCGTCTACATTGTATGTTACATTTGATCCGAATCCATAGGCTTTCTTTGATTCCTCAAACTGAATAAATACTAAATATTTATATTCGATTACTTCTTCACTCATTCACTCACGGCCTTTCTAACCTGATTATATATTTTATCCAAAAACAACGCTAAATCAACTGGTCTTCTCAGTAAATCCAGCGATTCAGTACAGATTTCCTGGATTTTCACTCTCTTTTCCATAGAATATATATCATTCTTCTGTAAATAGAACAACATCCATTGAAGAAAGATACGAACCCAGACGCTATCCATTCTATCAGATTTTGGAATAAAAACCTCTGTTGACAAATAATAGATTCGATCCATGGAATCGGGATATTCCATATATTTTCTAGTTCCTTCTTTTACAATTTTAAATATTTCATTGTTCACTAAATCAACTGCTTTTTCATAAGGATATCCATTCCTTGACAGCATTTCAGCATCTTCTAAATCCATCACCTGGGCAAGCCTATTTTTATGTTCATTGGTTGATGCAGGCATAAATGTAACAATCTGACATCTTGAAAGGATTGTTGATAATATATTTGCTTTTTCATCCGCAATCAGGATTCCATATAAATCTTGTATAGGTTCCTCAATGGATTTTAATAAACTGTTGGATGCACTTGAAGTCGCTGTATCAAACTGATCCAATACATATACCTTTCGATTTTCTTCCTGTGCACTTGTACTTGTAAAGAATTCCTGTAATCCTGTAATATCTTCCTTTTTTATCTTTGTATTCCCTTTTTTGGGTATCCATCTAAAATCAAAGGATTCCCCTTTTGCCAATCGAGTACAGCTATCACAACATTGGCATGCGAAACCATCCTCATCGCTATGTTTACAGATTAAACTCTGTGCAAATAGAAGAGCTGTCTGCTGTTTAATTTCATCTTTCGGTCCTACAAAAAGATAAGCATGTGACAAACGGTTATATTTCAATGCGTTTGACAATATGCGATATACTGTTGGTTGATCCTTTTTCAACGCTTCTTTATTCATATTCCTTAATAACCTTTAATACCTGATATAATGTTTCTTCAATAACTTCCTCTTTTGAAGGTTCAGCATCAATCACATGAATTCGCTCTGGATACGTTTTAATCAGCATTTCATATCCTTCCCTTACCTTCTTATGAAAATCATTCTGTTCTAAATCCAATCGATTTTTATCCCCTCGAATATTCATTCGCTTCTGTCCAGTTTCCATAGATACAGAATAAAAGAATGTTTTTATCGGCATACAATTATGAATCGCAAATTCATTGATTTTATATACCTCTTCCATGCCTATACCCCTGGCATGTCCCTGATAAGCAAGAGATGAATCCAAAAAGCGATCACACAGTACAATCTGCTTCTTTTCCAAGGCAGGAAGTACAATATCCACTAGGTGTTGTCTACGGCTTGCTGCATACAACAAAGCTTCTGTTCTTCCATCCATAGCGGTATTATTGACATCCAAAAGGATTTCCCGAATGGATTCGGCAATCTTAGACCCTCCTGGTTCTCTTGTATAAATCACAGAGTATCCCATCTGTTCCAATTTATCTTTTACACCTAAACAGGCTGTTGTCTTTCCTGCCCCATCGTTTCCTTCAAATGTGATAAAAACTCCCTGTTTCATATTCATCCCTCATTTTCAATATGTGCATTATACCACGATATACCTTATAATAAGTATATCATGTGCGGTCAATTTCATATTAATTATGCAGATGTTGAAAAATTAGAGCATATCAACATTCTGCGATATCCTACAAAAGAAGAAATACATCCAACGGATTCATCCCTTGTCATCTTTTTATACAACAATGAAAAAACAGGGGATCTCTTTCAATTTGGGATTCAATCCAGATATTTGTTCATCAATATAAAAAGTGAAACAATCCTATCAAAATTCTCTGACTGGATTACCTATAGACGATGTATCATACCTGTATCCTATTATTATGAATGGGATGCATCAAAGACAAAGATTACTTTTTCTTCTGATTCCCTTTTATATATGGCAGGTGTATATCATAATAAACAGTTTGCGATTCTTACCACGGAAGCTAACGATTCTATCAAACCATTTCATAATCGTATGCCATTAATACTGGATGCATCTGAAATTGATACCTGGTTATACGATAGGGAAAAAACCTTTCAATTGTTGCATAAAATACCAAAGGATTTAAAGAATAACAGACGATTTGAACAGCTTTCCTTATTCTAAGAAACTTGAAATATTTTAGAAATAAGCTATTATACCCATAGAAAAGGATGATGAACATGAATAGAGAATTAATTGAAAAACTAAAAACTTTAAAAGATGTAAAGGTTGTTGCGGTATCCAAGACAAGAACAAAAGAACAGATTGATGAAGTAGCTTCCATGGGGTTGTGTGTCTTTGGAGAAAATAGAGTACAGGAATTTCTAGAAAAATACGATCCTAAATACACATGGCATATTATCGGACATCTTCAAACAAATAAAGTAAAATATATTATCGGTAAAGTGGATATGATTCAAAGTTTAGATTCTATTAAGCTTGCCAAAGAAATTGAAAAATATGCAAAAAAAGAAAATCTGATTCAAAAAGTACTCGTTGAAATTAAGATTTCAGATGATGAATTAAAAACCGGACTTCCTTATGAACAGGCAATGGATTTTCTAAAAGAGATGCAAAACTACCCTCATATCTTAGTAAAAGGATTTATGTGTGTTGCAACCCTTACACAAGATAGAGACTTTAACTGTAAGGAATTCGATCAGATGAAAATATTATTTGATCAGGCTAAACAACAATATCCAGATATAGATACTTTATCCATGGGTATGTCTCAGGATTATGAAGAAGCCATCGCTCATGGTTCCAATATGGTTCGCATCGGTCGTTCCCTATTTGAGTAGGATTGTATATGAAACGTTTTCTTGAATATGTATGCATTGGTATCCTCTCTGCCATCGCAATTTCTTTCATCTTTTTTGCCGTACAGGAAATCTTATTTCCAACCTATATTGCGACAGTTATTATAGATCCAGGACATGGGAATATGGATAGTGGAGCTGTTGGTAATGGAAATATATTGGAAAAAGATTTATGCCTTTCCCTTTCTAAAAAGATTGGTGATAGAATCAAAGATCTTGATCCAACCATCAAGGTGCTATATACAAGAAAAGATGATGATATAGATTCCAGCGATGAAGCAAAAAATCTACAGACCCGTATTGATTATGGAGTGAATCAAAAGGGAGATTATTTCCTTTCTATTCATTTTAATTCATTAGAGGATGAAAAAGTCTATGGATATATAGGTTACACAAAGGAAAAAGACGAAATATCTTCTTCTATTTATTCATATATTGCTTCTAACTTTGAAAGGATTGGCTGGTCTAAAAATTTACATCTTCGTTATGTTGAACAGACACCATTACAGGTCGTGTCTGACAATCCACTTCCAAGTCTTCTTCTAGAAGTTGGTTTTATGACAAACAGCCATGAATTAGAACGATGCTCTGATGAAAAGATTCAGGATGATATCGCCGATGCGATTGCCAAAGCCTATGTAAAATATATTCAGGAAAATACAGTTATAGATGAATAAAGGTATCTTAAGATACCT
>JABUSD010000235.1 GCA_021442845.1 Holdemanella sp. | reverse complement strand
ATGCATTTCTTCAATATTCCACCACATCAATTGTAGCAGTCAATAAAAGTAGACACGAAAAATGTTTTTTTGTTTATTCTTTTTTAAAAGTGGACATATATAAACTTTTTCATTTGATTTCTTTTTTAAAAGTAGACACAATCCCTCTTTGATGTTTTAGAACCTTTATAAAAATGTCTATCCTTTCAAACCAGTTATCCTTTCAAGCAGATAAATCAATCGCTTAACCACTTCCTGTTTCTCTGCTTTTCTTTTTTTCACAAATTTGGGCGTTGGATCCAATACCCTATCTTTAAATGTATCCTTTCTCTTCATTTCGCCATTTATATACTTCTCATAATATCGATCTGGTATATCATATCCTATCGCATAGCACGGACGCTTTGCGTTATAGAAGCCAACATATCTGTCAATTGCCTCTATAATTTCTTCTCTAGAGCTACAATCACCAATCTTGAAATCCATATACAGCTCTTCCTTTATCCATCCATTCAATGTTTCATTGACTGGATTATCTGTTGGAGTCCCAGCGCGCGACATCGATCTGATTATATTTTTGTCCTTAATCAGATCGTTATAGGCAATTGATGCATATACACTTCCTTGATCTGTGTGAAGTATTGTTGGCTCATCCCATATCCTCTCTTTTTCTAGCAGCTCCACCACATCAATTAACCCGTTAATATACTGATACCTATCTCCTCTTCTTTCGCCTATTCTGTGTGCCACAATCTGTTTAGTAAAAACATCAAAATACATTGTCAGTTCTATATAGAAATATCTGACATGCAACACTGTCATATCAGAAACTATGACCTGTCTCGGTCTATCTACATATTCCCATGACGTATATACAAGATTAGGGTATCTGTCCTTAACCTTTCTTGGTTTGGATTTAGCCTTGTGCTTTGTCTCTGCTCTTATATTCAGCTGCTTGAAAATCGTATAGATGAAGTTGTCTGTAAAATCATAGCTATAATTCAGCCTAATATATGCAGCCATCCATCGATATCCATGTGAAGGATGCTTTGTGTGCTCCGCTTCTACGATTTCAACTAGTTTTCCACGCTTGACCTTTCTTGGATTATCAGGCCTTGAAAGCCACTTGTAGTAACCAGATTTGGAAACATTCATCATTTCACATAATTCCTTGATATCATATCCAAAAGCAGCAGATAACTGCTTTATTATTTCAAACTCTTCTTCCTTAAAGCTTTGAACACTAATTCTCCAGTTTCCTTCTTCATCACTGTATAGTTTTTTTTAAGCCTTTCATTTTCAATCCTGACTTTAATGAGTTCACGCTTGATGTTCTCAACGGTCGGGTCGATGCCATCAGGCAACAATTCTGTTATTTCAGAACCGGATGCTTTTGAAATAAGACCTTCTATACCTTGCTCGGAATATTTCTTCTGCCAGTTTTTAAATGCTGTAACAGAAATATTATTCACCATACAGAAATCATCAATATTTACATTCGGATTCGACTGGTATCTTCTAATTAAAACTTCCTTTTCCAAAGGATTTAAATGTTTTCCCATAATAAAAGTAGACCTTTCTAGTAAATCTCCATCTATATGATAAACCAATCGCAGCCACCTAGGAAGGCCGCGAGTATTGATAAGGTAGTACTACCTACCTTATCAATACTTATCATATGACTTTTTTTTACTATTCCGTGTCTACTTTTACTTTAGCAACAGGTCTACCCTGTTCTTGTCGATGAATATTCACTTTTAAAATAGGAATCAATTCTATTGGCATCCAGATTTTCACCTATGACAATTAAGATTGTCTGCCCATTTAATATTGGTTTTATATGTATAGCTTTTGATGTGGAATTGATTTCATACCATCCATTTTCATAGACAAAGCCTTTGATACGAATAATGTTTCCTATTGATGGATCTTTCCATAGCTTTTCAATATTCTTTACTAATGTTTCCTTATCATCTTTTAGATTCATAAAGAATAAGGACTGGAATGCATTTTCATCCATGGAAAACTTCTTGACATAGGCACATTCCATATAGCCTGAATTTGATATTTCATCAAAATCATCTTCGGTTAATGCATCCCAGTCTTTGCATGTTACCTTATCAAAGGTGCGCTTACAATAGATGGTATCCAGAGATTTATATAAGGTCTCCATTGTATTCTGGATTGTTTTTTCATCCACTTCCTGTACATGACTGAAAATGATTCTTCCCGCTGTGGCAATCTGGCTTGCCAGCATATAGGTTGCTTCTAAAGATAATGGTTCTAAATCGGAATTGACAATGGATAATACATTGGAAATCTCATAGCGTTTATATAGGCTATCCTCATGCAGGATGTCATAGAATTCATCCACATCAAAGATACCGGATGGTTCTATAATCACACGATCATAGCCAAGCATTGCCATTGTGATCATTTTTGTCTTGAAGCGTCTTTTGTGACAGTCATAATCACAGCCTCCTGCTACCATTTCTAAATGGACCTTATCACTGACCATATCGGATAGGTACATCATATCAACATTGATGGCTCCATAATCATTTTCTAAAATACAGATCTTTTCATTTTTAGAAACTAAGTATTCTACATATTTTTTTATAAAGGTTGTCTTTCCTGCACCTAGAAAACCTGTAATCAAATCTACTTTTATCATGAAACCATTATACAAAAAAAACGTCCTGTGTATATCAGGACGCTTTCAATTTCTTATTTTTTTACTAGTAATGATTCACCAGACATTTCAGCTGGCTGTTCTTTACCCATTACATCAAGAAGTGTAGGAACGATGTCACATAGACGTCCACCTTCTTTTAATGTATAGGCTTCATCATAGTTTACTAGGATGAATGGAACTGGATTTGTTGTATGTGCAGTGTGAGGCTGTCCTGTTTCATAGTTGATCATCTGTTCAGCATTTCCGTGGTCAGCACAGATAAACATAACACCATCAACTTCCTTGATAGCTTCAACCGCATTTCCTACCAATCCATCGATTGTTTCAACGGCTTTAATAGCAGCATTGATTACACCAGTGTGTCCAACCATGTCAGGATTTGCGAAGTTGATAATGATAACATCATATTCATCTGACTTGATCGCTTCAACTAATTTAGCACCTACTTCTGGAGCACTCATTTCTGGCTGTAAATCATAAGTAGCTACAGCTGGTGAGTTAACAAGGATACGGCTTTCTCCTTCGTTTGGTTCTTCTAAACCACCATTGAAGAAGAATGTTACGTGGGCATATTTTTCTGTTTCAGCAAGACGAAGCTGTTTTAAATTATTGGCAGCTAAGAATTCACCAAATGTATTTGTGATATCCACTTTCTTGAAAGCAACATATTTGTTTGGAATGATTTCTTCATAATCTTTGAAACATACATAAACAAGTGGCATGAATCCATTGGCACGTTTCAAGTGTTTTAAGCACTTAGTATCATCGGCTGAACCTGGCATTGCAGCGATGTCTTCATCTGTATAACAGAATGCACGAGTGATTTCACGAGCACGGTCAGGACGGAAGTTAAAGAAGATGATAGAATCATTTGGCTTAACAACAGATAATGGTTTTCCTTCTTCATCTGTAATGACTGTAGGTAATACGAATTCATCTGTAACACCTTTGTCATAAGAATCCTGCATAGCCTGGATGCAGTCTGTTGCCTTAACACCTTCTCCTAATACTAATGAATCATAGGCAATCTGGATACGATCGTAGTTATTGTCACGGTCCATTGCATAGTAACGTCCTGATAAAGATGCCACTTTACCAACACCGATTTCATTTGCCTTAGCCACTAATTCTTCAAGATATCCTTTTCCTGATGCAGGTGGTGTATCTCTTCCATCGAAGAATGGGTGTAAATATACATTATCTAAACCTTCGCGTTTACACATTTCAAGGATTGCATATAAGTGTGTGTTGTGTGAGTGAACACCACCATCTGATAACAATCCCCAGATATGTAAATCGGAATTGTGTTCTTTACAGTTATTGATAGCGCGAAGCAATTCTTCATTCTTGAAGAAAACACCATCCTGGATATACTTAGTAATTAATGTCAAGTCCTGGTAGATAATACGTCCACCACCCATGTTCATATGTCCAACTTCAGAGTTTCCCATCTGTCCATCTGGTAAACCTACAGACATTCCTGAAGCTAACCCTTTCTGGAATGGATATTCAGCCATTAATTTGTCCATGACTGGCGTATTTGCCATCGCAATCGCATTTCCTTCTTTTACATCAGATAGTCCATAACCATCTAAAATCATCAAAACAACAGGTTTTTTCATTTTTGTACTCTCCTTATTATTTTCTACATCTATTATATTTTATCATTTTATAATCGTGAATGAAATCACTTATTTTGGAATAAATCGATTTCCATCTTCATCATATGCATAGCCTGCTTTATTTAGCTTATTTAGAATTTCTTCTTTGTCTTCATCTAAGCTGGAGCATAATTCATCTAAAGATGGATAATTATCACGCAGCTGTGTATTTACATAGCTCAACAACATGAATGGATCTTTTGGTAACATAAAACAATCATCTCCTTTATAGATTCATTGTATAAAAAAAAGGATTGTTTGTACAATCCTATAACTTTAAATCACCATCTTTTACCCATCCCTGCTTCTTGACAAAGGCATGGATAAGCAAACTTAGAATAGCTGGAAGCACAAAGGAAATCAAAACCAATCCTATCCAGTCCATTGCTGTAATGGATGTCTTTACACCACTTGCGATATCATTGATCCATCCGGTATAGACACCAATCTGTCCAACCAATCCACACGTTCCCATACCACTGGATACAGCCGCTCCATTCATCTGCAAGTGGAATACACATGTTGCGATTGGTCCGGTAATAGCCGATGTGACAATGGGTGCAATCCATACTTTGGGATTTTTAATGATGTTTCCCATCTGCAGCATCGATGTTCCAATTCCCTGGGAAATCAAACCTCCCACACCATTTTCCTTAAAGGAAATGACGGCAAAGCCAACCATCTGGGCACAACATCCAGCAACGGCAGCTCCTCCTGCAAGTCCTGTCAAGCCTAAAGCAGCACAGATAGCGGCGCTGGAAATTGGTAATGTCAAGGCAATTCCGACAAGTACCGATACAAGGATTCCCATCAGGAATGGCTGCAGATCCGTTGCCCACATAATGACATTTCCAACCCACATCGCTGCCTTTCCTAAAGCCGGGGCAATCAAAGCGGATAAGATGACTCCCACAAAAATGGTTACCAGTGGCGTAACTAATATATCTATCTTTGTCTCCTTTGAGATGGCCTTCCCGCATTCCGATGCGATAATCGCAATAAATAGTACCGATAATGGACCTCCAGCCCCTCCTAGAGCATTGGCAGCAAAACCAACTGTAATCAATGAAAATAAGACAAGTGGTGGACATTTCAAGGCATATCCAATCGCAACAGCCATTGCCGGTCCGGACATGGCACTTGCCAGACCCCCAATTGTATATTCAACTCCTGCCACTGTGGCAATCGGTGCCATCAGATACGTAATATGAAACTGCTGTCCAAATGTATTGATAATGGTACCAATCAATAAGGAACAGAATAACCCTTGTGCCATTGCCCCTAAGGCATCAATACCATATCGCTTTAATGAAATTTCAATATCTTTTCGCTTTAAAAACTCTTTCATTTTCATCTCTCCTATATCAGTGTTAGTATATATCCTTTTAAAAAGATTGCAAGCAGAAATTTACATATCCCTTTACATCTGACAAGACAGATAAAAGAACTAAAGAAAAAAAGGCATTTTCATGCCTTTATAATTCATGCTGCATACGCCAGTCAATACAGCGCTGTAGATATTCTGTATAGGCTGGGTTCTTGCACATTCCTTTTCCTAATACATCGGAAATCTTGGCAACATCCTGTCCATTGCACATCGTTGTCTTCATGACAATGTTCAATGGATTGGCATCGGTATCATTACTTAGATATGTACCAATTCCAAATGCCACATTGACGCGATTTCCAAAATAAGCTTTTAAGGCAGCTGCCTTTTTAAAGTTTAGGCTATCAGAGAACAATAAAGTCTTTCCTTTTGGATTCACACCTAAGGATTCATAATGTTCAATCATCTTGTCACCCCATTCAAATGGGTCACCAGAATCATGTCTTACCCCACTAAATAAAGTCGCATATGTCAACTGGAAATCCTTCAGGAAACAATCCGTTGTGATCGCATCCGTTAATGCGGTTCCATTCAAGACACCATATTCCTTTACCCATGCATCTAAGGCATACCAGTTTGAATAGGCTGGATTGTGCTTATGATTTCCCTGTCCTACACACATAATCCATTCATGCGCCATCGTACCAACAGGTGTCATGCCATATTTCATCGCCAGATAGACATTGCTGGTTCCAATGCAGTTGGAATTATTAAAGGTTGGGTTGCTCTCTTTTAACTTTTTCACCAGATAATCCTGGCTTTCAGCTGACAATCGTCTTCTTAAACCAAATTCAGAGAATAATCCGATATCATATCCTTTGTTCTTATTTCCCAATTGTAAAAGTTTAATCTTTTCATCTAAACGTTTCTTATACTGCTCAAATAATTCATCATAATCATGATTCATTCTGAAATACACTTCACTGACAATTGCTAAAGTTGGTATTTCATACATCGATGTATTCAGCCATGTTCCTCTTGTTTCAATCGATAAACCACATTCTGAGCGATTTGTGATTTCAAAGTCTTCATATCGTGGTTTCCATAAACGTAAAAAATCAACATAGGATCCTTTAATCCAACGGATGGAATCTAAATACTGCAATTCTTCCTCTGTAAATTTCAATTCACAATATGCCTTAATCTGTTCGCTTATTTCTTCTACCATTTCCTCTGTAAAGAAAACATCGGTATTTCTGCATTTGAATGTCCATGTTGTCTTATAGTCACTGAACTGATGATAAATGGCTTGTCCCATTGAAAATTTATATAAATCAGATTCCATAAGGCTGTTGATGATTCTAGGTAATTTCATACTATTTCTCCCTTGTCTATTATGCATTATAGTCTTTATCTAGAATTATATCAATATTGTTAATACAATGTATACAATTATTCATATATCATATACACTTTTTACTTTAATTCTGTTATAGTAGTATTCGTATACGTAAAGGAGAACATTTTTATGGGTATGAATGTTGTATGTTTAGACTTGGAAGGTGTCCTTGTTCCTGAAATCTGGATTACATTTGCCAATGTAACTGGAATTGAAGCTTTAAAAAGAACAACAAGAGATGAGCCAGATTATGATAAATTAATGGCTTACCGTTTAAACATCTTAAAAGAGAACAATCTTAAATTACAGGATGTACAGAATGTCATCGCAACCATTGATCCAATGGATGGAGCCAAAGAATTCCTGGATGAATTAAAAGAGATGACACAGGTTGTGATTTTAAGTGATACATTTACAGAATTTGCCAAACCACTGATGAAAAAATTAGGATGGCCAACTTTATTCTGTAATTCATTGGAAGTAAGTGAAGATGGAACAATTACAGGGCATGTGATGCGCTGTAAGAATTCAAAACTGACAACGGTAAAGGCATTACAGTCATGTGGATTTAATACGATTGCCGCTGGGGATAGCTTTAATGATATTGGAATGATTCAGGCATCCAAAGCGGGTTTCCTATTCAAGACAACTGAACAGATTAAAAAAGACTTCCCTCAGTATCCTGCATTTGAAAATTATGCAGAATTAATGGAGGCAATCAAAAAAGTTTTATAAAAAAGTGGAATTGCTTCCACTTTTTTATTTATCCCTTTCATCCTGAAGAGCGTCATATCCTCTTTCACCTGTTCGAACACGAACAACGTCTTCAACATCATATACAAAGATTTTACCATCTCCGACTTTTCCGGTATATAATGTCTTTCGAGCCGTTTCAATTACAAGTTCAACTGGAACTTTGCTTACGATGACTTCAATTTTCATACGAGGTGATAGCTGTGATTCAATCGCAACACCACGATAGTAGCGTACAGCACCTTTTCCTCCACCCATGATATTGGATACCGTGATTCCTTTTACACCAATCTTGGCAAGAGCTCTTCGTAATGCCTCATATTTATCCATTTTACAAATGATATCAATCTTAGTCATCTTCACTCGATCTGTATTGGAAATTTCTAGTTCACTATGGTTTTCCGATTCAATAACATGATTATCATGAGATGATGTCATAACTTCCGGTACAAAGGAAACAAAGTCTGCATAAGCTGAAGCTAGACCATGTTCTGTCGCATCCAGTCCTAATACTTCCTCTTCTCTTGTGACACGAAGGCCAATTGTCTTTTTAATTATGTAGAACACAAGAATCATCATAATAACTGTATAGGATGCAACGGCTAGAAGTCCAATCAGCTGCGTGCTTAATAGCTTCATGCCACCGCCATAGAACAATCCGTTAATTGTACTTTCGGGTGCTTTTGTTGTCGCAAATAGTCCAACCGCAATGGTTCCCCATATACCATTGAAGCAATGAACCGCAACCGCACCAACTGGATCATCAACATAAAGGACATGATCAAGCAGCCAAACTCCAAACACAACCAATACACCCGCTACCGATCCAATGATAAGAGCTCCAACAACATCCGTGACATCACATGATGCGGTAATCGCAACCAATCCTGCCAAAGAAGCATTCAAACACATGGAAACATCTGGTTTTCCATATTTTAACCATGTGAATACCATGCAGACAAATGTCGCAATGGCTGCCGATACCGTTGTGGTTAAATAGATGGAAGCCAACTGGTTATCACTTGTTGCGGCTGCCCCATTAAATCCATACCATGCAAACCATAAAATGAAAACACCTAAAGCTCCAATTGTAAGATTGTGCCCAGGAAAAGCATTGACTTTAATCACTTTTCCACTATCATCTCTTTCAAACTTGCCAATTCTTGGTCCTAATATCTTCGCTCCGACCAGAGCTGAAATTCCTCCTACCATGTGGATAGCACAGGAACCAGCAAAATCATGGAATCCAAGGGTAGATAACCATCCACCTCCCCAGATCCAGTGTGCTTCTATCGGATAAATCAATGCACTGATAACAGCCGAATATACACAATACGATAAGAATTTTGTTCGTTCTGCCATGGCTCCTGAAACAATGGTTGCCGTTGTTGCACAGAACATTAAATTGAACACAAAGTTTGAAAAATCAAAGTTCGCATAATTCGTGAATACATCAAATCCTGGTTTTCCAATCAAACCAATAAAATCCTCTCCTAATAATAGACCGAATCCAATTAGGATAAAGGTAATGGTTCCGATGCAGAAATCCATCAGGTTTTTCATGATGATATTACCAGTATTCTTGGCTCTTGTGAAACCGGCTTCTACCATCGCAAATCCTGCCTGCATAAAAAATACCAAGGCAGTTCCCATTAAAAACCACACAATCGTAACGCTCATATATAATCCCTCCTAAAAAAAACGCAATGAGATGTGTAGTTCACGCCCCATTGCGTTATAAACATTTCGGCAGATACTTTCTGTACCTAGGATTATAGAAAATAAAAAGACGTCCTGGAAAAATCCAAGACGCCTTTGCCTTGTCAATGGTATACCATTTTTTAGCATTTTAGTCAACTTTTTTTGTAGTTGTGTTAAAACCAATACTCTGCATAAAATTTTAGAAAATCATCTACAACTGACGTGAACACATCCTTTGAAACAGACGTCCCTCCAAGAACCTCTATAAAGCTTACTTCTGCATCCTGATTATTCCATGAAATTTCAACCTCATCTCCACATAACTGGAAATAAACATCTGCAAGAATTGCTCCATTCGAAGCTAGGTGCCATCTATGGGATTCATTCCATTTATCCAGTTTATCGTAATAAGCATCGAACTCGCCATCGTCATCTGAATCAAAATCTCTTGCTTCAATATCTTTAATGGCAGCATACGCCCCACTACACTTAACCGGATAGGGATCTTCCCTCATATTATTCAGAAATCTTCTCATCCATTCTGCAATATCATCAAGATTCCATCTAGTAGTCAAAACCTCTCCGCCTCGCTTAAAAGCTAAAATATTCTTCCCATTCATATACATAGCCATTTCCGTTTCATGTTCAGCCTTAAACATTTTACATTCTATCGCAAATGATTCAACGTTTCCAAAACTGGCAATATCCATCATTATTTTTCCTTTCCTTAATTTGTTATAATCACTCATAGAAATCTTGCCACCATCTCGCATCTTTTTTAAAACGGATAAAGGAATATCTTGAGTCAATGCATGATAGCCACTATTAAGAGTGTTATCTACAATTTTTATCATAGCAAAATAATAGAATCACCCGGTCTTTATACAGATTGAGTGGTTCTTATCATTATTAACTTAATGACATTGGTACTTTTTTTACTTGTTCTTAATGATTTCAAGAAGATGATCAATGGCTGGATTGTAGTTATCTTTAGGATAACTGAGTTCTACATCCATTGTTTCCTTTGTTCCATCTTCTCTTAACAAAGGAAGAAAGGCAAGATTTGGATTTTTCTGGGATAGACGGATGACATATTCTGGAAGAATGCTGATTCCTAATCCAATGGATATCATTGTCAATAATACTTCTGGATCACCTTCCATGGATACAATATTTGGAAAGAAGCCTCCTCGATCATAAATCAACATGGATTCTTCTGCTTCATCCTTCGCTCTTCGATAAGGCTGCATGATGATGAAATCTTCATTTTCCAGCTGGGAATAGATTAGATCCTTTTTTGAAGACAATGGATTGGATGCACTTAGGGCAACCAATAATGGATAGGTATGCAGATATACATGTTCATATTCATTATAGATCTGGCGATATGGACTGATAGTAAAGATGACATCACATTCTCCTTTTTCCATCTTTTCAAATAAGATGCTCATATTCCCTTTTACTAATGATATCTGAATATTAGGATACAATCTATGAAAGGCCTGGACTACATCGATAAATTCAGATTGTCCATATCCACTGATAAAGCCAATCGTAATCTTTCCTTCAATACCGGATGCACTTGTCCTTGCCAGCTTTAATGCCTTTTGGCAACGATCAATAATCACTCTTGCTTCCTTTAGAAATGTCTTTCCAGCATTTGTCAATTCCACATGATGCTTATCTCTAATTAATAGAGGAACCCCTACTGTACTTTCCAGAGCTTTAATCTGCTGGGTCATGGCTGTCTGGGAAATATAACAGCGCTGGGCTGCTTTGGTAAAACTGAGCGTTTCTGCTACACTAATAAAATATTCCAATTGATTTAAGTTCATAATTATCCTCGGTAATAACTTTTTCTTATTAATAATTCGCATTTTATCATTGGATTTTTATATTTTCAAGTGTTTTAATAATTACAGGTTATTAAAGGAGGACAAAGTTATGAAAGAACAAGTAATACCGTACAAAATCTATCTAGAAGAAAGTGAAATGCCTAAACAATGGTATAACGTACGTGCTGACATGACAAATAAACCAGCTCCATTATTAAATCCAGAAACATTACAGCCATTAACAAAAGCAGAATTATCACAGATTTTCTGCGATGAATTAGTTGAACAGGAATTGGATGATACAACAGCCTATATCGACATTCCAAAGGAAATCCATGATTTCTATAAGATGTATAGACCATCTCCACTTGTAAGAGCTTATTGTCTGGAAGAAAAATTGCAGACACCAGCCAAGATCTATTATAAGTTTGAAGGAAATAACACAAGTGGATCGCATAAGTTAAATTCAGCCATTGCCCAGGCATATTATGCAAAGAAGCAGGGCCTTAAGGGTGTAACTACAGAAACAGGAGCAGGCCAGTGGGGAACAGCCCTTTCAATGGCATGTGCATACCTGAACCTGGACTGCAAGGTGTTCATGGTAAAGAACAGCTATGAACTGAAGCCTTTCAGACGTGAAGTCATGAGAACTTACGGCGCAAATGTTACGGCATCACCTTCTGAAACAACAAAGGTAGGCAGGGACATGCTGGAAAGATTCCCGGGCACCGGCGGATCTCTGGGATGTGCAATATCAGAAGCAGTAGAAGTGGCAACACAGACTGAGGGCTACAGATATGTGCTGGGATCAGTTCTCAACCAGGTAATGCTCCATCAGTCTATCATCGGTCTGGAGGCAAAGGCTGCAGCTGACAAATACGGCATCAAATTCGATACGGTAATAGGATGCGCCGGCGGCGGATCTAACCTGGGAGGTCTTATAGCACCTTTCATGGGTGAAAAATTAAGAGGAGAGGCTGACTATGATATAGTTGCAGTAGAGCCTGCATCCTGCCCGAGCTTCACAAGAGGTAAATTTGCGTATGACTTCTGTGACACGGGAATGATATGTCCTCTTGCAAAGATGTACACATTAGGCAGCAGCTTCATGCCGTCATCACATCATGCCGGAGGACTCAGGTTCCATGGTATGAGCCCGACCCTTTCACAGCTTTATGATGACGGTTTCATGAGAGCAAAATCCTATGTTCAGTCTGAGATTTTTGAAGCAGCAGTAGAATTCGCAAAGGTTGAAGGCATACTTCCTGCACCCGAAAGCTCACATGCAATAAAAGCTGCCATAGATGAAGCCCTCAGATGCAGGGAAACAGGCGAAGAAAAGAATATCCTCTTCGGTCTTACCGGCACAGGATACTTCGATCTCATGGGATATGAACAGTACAACAACGGCACTATTACAGATTATGTTCCTACAGACGAAGAACTTCAGAAGGGATTTGACAGACTTCCTAAGGTGAACAGATAATCATAAGGACAGCAGTTCCCGTTTGAAAAGATAATACAGAAAGCATAAAATAAGCTGCATGCAGTTTGACAACATAAGTTGGACATCTGCATGCAGCTTCTGTTAATTTGATATATATGAAATAAATACCCTGATCGGAAGACAGTCTCTTACACTTATGCCGGTACCCGGTATGTACGAGACAAAAGAGCATCTTTTATAAGAAACAGGTCCCCGATTTCAGCAGCTGCACCATCTTCCTGCGGCACCGCAGGGAAGCACCAGTCC
>JABUSD010000306.1 GCA_021442845.1 Holdemanella sp. | reverse complement strand
TAGGCATAATAGGTACGATTGTATGGTAACATACTTTTCATACCATCATATTCTTTATGATTCTTATCAAATTCCTTCTTTGCCTTTTCATACTCTTTTTGAATGACTATCAGCATATAAAGTGTATCCAGTTCGATTTCAATTGCATGTAGCTTGTTTATGCTTTTAGCATTTTCTTTGATATAGTTTCCTAATTCATAGGCTTCATCAAACTGATGGGATACAAATAGATAGGAAAACTTATTAACGGCTAATGCGGTTACTAATGGATTCTTTAATTCAATGCTTTTATCATAATAGAATAAGTTAGGATCCATATCTTTGATAGGAATATTATTATATAGATTATGATTGATGATCAATGAATTATAAAAAGATAGTCTTGCATATTTATCCTTTAATAGAATGATATTGGCTCCATCTGTACCTAATTCTGTAAATGGTAAACCATTTGTCACAAAGACGGCTAATGCGGTTAAAGATAATAGAATAAATATATAGCGTATATAGAAATTGGATGTATTTAAATAGATGATTCCACCAAGAATTGTTATCAATAGATTGATGATTAATCCACCTGCATTGTATAGAACATAAGGCATATGAAAAGGATCTGTCTTTGGTGGTATCATCAAAGCTTGTCCACCTGTTCCTGCCATATGATATTTTCCTATCTTTAATTTTCCTTCGCTTTTATAAATTAGAATACTTCCAAATCGAATGGATGAGAATTCATAACCTGTCAAAAGTCCAAATAGCACATGACCTAATTCATGGGCATAGGTATTGATAAAATAGAAAAGATACATGATGATTACAGAAAGAATTAGATAGAGTATCAATTCTAAAAAGGATAAATCATTTCCAATTATCTTCTCATATTCAGTTAATCCTTTTCCTATCACAAGTCCAATAAAGCTAAATAAAACCATGGTAATGATCATAAATAGAGTTGTCTGTATTTTACTTTTTTTCATATGTATACTTCCTTTATTATCTTCATTTTACAATATAAAAAAGAATTGTCACAATGTACAATTCCTTTTTGTTTATTTCGATAAGAAAACGGTTTTTACCTGATTTGGTACAATGGATACCATCTGAACATTGGATTGGATGATTTCTTCATTCAGATTTGTGTTGTGTTTATGATAAGGTGATACAATATCAACCTCTATAGGATGACTGGTTGGATTATATCCTCTTACTATATATCCTTCCTTATTTTCTGATAATTTTAATGCACTTAGAATGAATCCATCATTTTGAATATTCAATAAACTATATTGATATGGTGTCTTTACCTTTGGTATATTTAACTTCATCGCATTATAAGGCATCTTATTGTATGTAATGACAGGTGTTAAATATTCCTTTGATGTCTTTGCGATTGTTTCATTACTCTGGCATGTTAAGGCAAAATCAAATGTATAAGTACCTATCATCTGTGAATCTGGGATTTCCATCTTGATTCCAGATGGTCTTCCTGGTCGTCTGACAAGATTTTCCTTTCCTAGATAACCAATCGATCTGAATAATGTGATGGATAATGTATTTTCATCAATGGCTTCATATTCACGGATTGAGTTAGTTATAAAAGATAGATTGTCTTCCTTCATCTTTACAAAGCTTAACATTGGATAGATGGAATCAGGTCTTTCACTCCATTTCTCCTTTTCCCAGACTTCCATAGCGCTATCGACAATGGATCTTTCGATTGTGCCAAATGGATTATCAGCGAGTGTTGTCTTTGATGAAATATTCATAGGCAATATCATTCTTACTCTATGATCTTTTGCCTGGTTATGGATAGTTGTCCTGATATCGATACTATCGGATTGTTTCTGTAAAGTAATCTGTATATCAAAATGAACCATTCCTGTCATCTGATGATTGATTCTTTCTTCAAGATCTTTTGAAATGTGCATATCCAATGATATTTTTGCGATATCACTATATACATTCTTTTGAATGGATACATCCGCTTTACAATTTTCGGATGTCAGGATCCAATCCTTTTCTAGGGGTGAATAATCATAGCTATCGCCATCATCACTTCCATCTTCCATTAATAACACGTTATCATAGGTTGTATTTCGTACTTTATCAAGAATCTTCAATGTTCCATTTTCATGGATATCAATATGATAATATTCATTATCCAATGCATTTCCTTCGATATATTCAACATCATATTCTTTTTCTGATTCTAAAATGAAATATGTCTTATATCCCATAGCGGGTAATGTATCTATGAATTCGATTTCATATTTCACAAATGGATCATAGTTTCCATAGTGGACAATCTGTCGATCAATCAATCCTGCATCCACTATTTCTTTATGGATAACATTAAATGAAATTGGATTCTTATTTTCATCTACGATTTCAAATCCTTTCATTCTTGTGATGAATTGTCCTTTAATGACACCTTTCTTTTCATATGGCAATAGATTGAATGCACTTAACTTATCCAATGATAGATCTAAAGACATCGCATCAACAATCTTTCTTTTATAGAAAGTGATCATCTGATCAATCTTTTCTTCTGCAAGCGTAAAACGAGATACGATTTCTTTATGGACTTTATCACTGCAGCAGCATCCAATGGAATCATGGGCATGGTTTTTCATGATATCCTTCCAGATTCTTTCAATTGCTCCATCGAAATAATCAAATCCTAAAGAATGGGCGATGGTTGCGAGTGGTTCTAATATATTTGTAAGCTTATATTCAATACGTGTATTTAAACTTTTAATATCGGCTCTTGATGAATAGATGGAGCGATGGACACGCATATACTTTCCATCCAGGAATTCTCCTTTTAATGTTGCATAATCCTTTTTCTTTTCCAATTCTTCAAATACGCTTTCATAATCACTTAAGAAGAAATGCTTTTCTGGATAGATTTCCTTTAATGTCATCATGACTTCAAAAATATTCTTCTGGATTGGCATC
The DNA here is from genome assembly GCA_021442845.1 of Holdemanella sp. Classification (GTDB taxonomy): domain Bacteria; phylum Bacillota_I; class Bacilli_A; order Erysipelotrichales; family Erysipelotrichaceae; genus Floccifex. The sequence continues at coordinate 10,207 of JABUSD010000306.1, read as the reverse complement.
TGGTCATGTCCATTTGGTACAAGAATATGATCGGATGTAGCTCCGCGATCTAGAACAGGCATATATTTTGAACAGCGTAGTGCCAATGCCTCTTTTTCCTGGGGAAGGTATTTACCAATGGCATATCCTAGTGGTAAAAGCTGGCATAATACTTTGGATCCATCGGCGCTTTCATGATAGAATTCCGTTTTATTGGTTCCCATCCTTTCGCTTGTTCCTCGCCAGAACATGCTTCGATGGATACCAAATCCATTTAGAATCATTGGCATCTGGCTTGATTGTCCAAAGGAATCAGGCAGATATCCTATTTTCATAATCTGACCAAACTCTTTGCAGTCTTTATGTCCATAGAGAAGATTTCTAGTGATGGATTCACCACCTACTACCATCGCATCGGTTTGGGTATACCATGGTCCTATGCGAAGTTTACCTTGTTGAACAAGGCTTTTGAAACGAGCCTTGTTCTCCGGTTTATATTGAAAGTAGTCTTCCAGAATCGCCGTCTGTCCATCTAGAATGTAACATGGATAGTCATCTCTTGTTTCCAGCATTTCAAAGATTTCATCCATGTTGTTCAACAACAGGTATTTTGATTCTTCACAAGAGAAATACCATTCTCTATCCCAATGACAATGTGGTACGATATGAACTTGTTGTGCCATTGTCATACACTCCTTTCTTTATTTTTCTTTTGATAATTTCTGTTTTCTTAATACAATCAGTAATACCGATGAGATGATAGCTCCTACAATAGCAGCCCCTAGCCATACAGCCATCGCAAATCCTAATGATGGTCCTTTTAATACGAATAGAGAGAAGATTCCAGCTCCTGGTACATCCAATCCGATATTGAACATAGCTACGATAGCTCCACATACAGCGGATCCTGTACAGAATGAGAAGATAACTCTTAGTGGATCTGCCATCATGAATGGAATTGCACCTTCGGTAATTCCTGCAAGTCCTAGTAACCATGTAGAGTTACCAGCTGCGATTTCATCTTCTGTGAATAAGTCTTTACGAATTTTTGTTGCGATTGTACAAGAGAAAGCAGATACCATCTTGATGGATGCGAATGCCGCATATGGCATCAATACACCTTCTGCCATGGCAGCCACACAGAATGCATAAGCCGCTTTATTGACAGGTCCTCCTAAGTCAAAGGAAACCATGATTCCAATGATGGCACCCAATAGAGCCGCATTTCCACCTGATAGTGATGTTAAGATATTTAATAATGCCTGATTTAACATAGCCACTGGTTTACCTAGAATCAGCAGCATCACAACACCAACAAGCAATGTAGTAAGTACTGGATATACCACAAAGCTTACAAATCCAGCAAATGTTCCTTTTGCAGGGATATATTTCTTTACATAACGTGTTGCATAACCAGCCAGGATACCTCCTAACATACCCGCTCAGAATCCACCATTGATCATTCCTGCACAATAACCGGCTGCAAATCCTGGTGCAAATGCTGGTTTATCGGCAATCGAATACGCCATATAAGCTGATAATACGGGAACCATCAATGTTCCTAGAAGGCCTCCACCCATATTTTTAATCAGATATAGCCAGGTTCCTTCTGTTGATAACACATCAACCATGCCAAACATTCTGGCAAAGATGGTACATAGTGCAGAGATCATACCTCCGGCTACGATTAGTGGTACTACATGGGAAATTCCTGTTAATACAGATGCCTTTACGGTCTGAACAAATCCTTCATCTCTTGTTTCCATTGTTTCTACATACTCTCCTTTTTTCGTCTGGCTTGCCTTATCCAAAGCCTGTTTAATAATTCCTTTCGCATCCTTTAATGGAGCGGATACCTTTGTCTTTACGGTTGGCAAATGCGCAAATCGGCTTTCTTCTTTAACCGCTACATCGACCGCAAAGATGGCTGCATCGGCATTCTTCAACATTTCATTTGTGTGGCGATCTTCAATTCCGTTAGCTCCCTGCTTCTCTACATAAACGCTAACTCCCATTTCTTCTCCTGCTTTTATTAATGCTTCTGCTGCCATATATGTATGCGCAATTCCGGCTGCACATGCTGTAACAGCTACAATGGATTTATCATATTTCTTTGTTACATTGGCTTCTGTGTCCCTATCCAGTTTACGAATGAATTCTTCCACTGTTGTTGATTTATACAATGCATTTGTATAGGCTTCATTGGACATCTTCTTCATCATTTCTGCCAATAGCTGCATCTGTGTTCCTTCTTCATCCTTTTCTGGAATGGCTAATAGGAAGACATACTTTACTTTGTTTCCTTCTACAACGCTTTCCCATCCATTCACTGGATTCTTTAATGTCATAACCGCAAAGCTTGCTTCTTTTACACTGGCATCTTTTCCATGTGGAATGGCTAATCCCTGATCAATGCCTGTTGGTGTTAAAGATTCACGATAATATACTGCCTTTTGGAAAGCTTCTTTTGATGTGATTTTTCCATCTTCATATAGTTTTGTGATCAATGCTTCAATAATACTTTCCTTTGTGTTTAAATCGCTATTTAATACAACTAGATTCTTATTTGTCAAAGTTGATAAGTTCATATTTTGTTCTCCTTCATGTCTGTTTATGGGTCCCGGTTCCATCTACAGTCATACTATAACATGGATTTTTTTTAATCCTTTAATATTAAAAATCATTCACGAAGATACAAAAAACATGAAAAAAGATGTGTATAAATACACATCCTATAGATAATATATCCTCCAGAATACCTCTGATAGCTGTCTTAATAATAAATCCAGGCCTAAACGATCGGTTACATTATATCCATTCACAAAACATGGCTCTCCCCAGAAATATAGAATCATATCCGCAATGGTTGATAGCTTATTTCTTGAAAAATGCGTTAAGGCAATGACATAGGCTCCATTTTCCTTTGCCACTTTAGCAGCTTCATTCAATCGTTCATTGCTTCCAGATACGCTGATAAAGATAAATAAGTCATTGGATTTACAATGAGCTGCTCTATAATCGATATCATGATAATCGGAATAGGCTTTGGTACGCTTTTCTAGACATTCTAAATTTCTTACCATCGCATTGCAGCTCGAAGTAGAATCCCCTACTCCAATGAAATAACACCTGTCACATTTCTTGATTCGATCCGCTGCTTCCAGCAATTTATCATGATTGATCAATTTTACTGTTTTCGAAATACTCTTTGGTACTTTTTCAATAATAATATCGGGATTGTCTTGCTCATCCAGTTCTTTACGGATTAATACTTTTAGTTCTGAAAATCCTTTATACCCTAATTTCTTGCACACTCGCATAATCGTATTAGGTACTGTATATAATTCATCAGCCATTGTTTTTATCGGAATATCCGATAATTCTTTTTTATGTTTTCGTATATAATCAATCACTTCATCATCTGTTTCATTCAATTGAAATTCATAATAAAGCACTCTATCTTCAAATTTCATATAGTTTTCCTTTTTCTAATACCATTCATCATCTTCAAATTCATAATAAACCAATGTATTGATTAATTCGTTTCGTACCTGTTCTTCCGATAATCCAATCCGCTTTGAATCGATCTTTGACTAGAGATATATAAAATTCCCATACGCTTTCCTACTTTCTTTTTATCGCATCAATGAATCTTCTATCAATTCCGCCTTGACTTTACAGATTGTTCCTTTAATCTTCTTCCTCATCATCATCTTCTTCATCTTCATACTCATCAAAGGAAATCTCTCCTTTTCGTATCGCTTTTAATAATTCCATCATGAGGCTTTTTTCCGTTACTTTATTTTTCTTCATATAGATACAATATCCTCTTTTCTATTTCTTTGATGACTTCTATAAAAGCTTCTTTGTTCTTACCTGTTGGATCTTCTAATCTCCAGTTATCATCAAAATCTCTTCCAATGAATGGACATGTCACATTACAGCCCATTGAAATATAATAATCACAATCGGGTATATCCTTTAATCGTTTACTATATTGTCCATTGACTTCCATATCGATGCCATACATCTCTTTCATTATCTGAACAGCATCCTGATTTATCATCGGTTTTGTCTCTGTCCCTGCTGAATAGCATTCATAAAGACCTTGTAGATAGTATTTTCCTAAACATTCTGCCATCTGGCTCCTACATGAATTATGTACACAGATAAATGCAATTTTCTTCATATTATTTCTCCTGATATTTCTTCATTTTAGACCAGTTTATAAATCCATATAAATCATTAATTAGAAAGACAATAAAACAGATGAGTACAGACATATATTCTGGATTCTTTTTTGTGGCAATATACCAGAGTGCTATTAATACTACATCATTGGATGCATAGCCTATGGCATAATATTCACTTCTTCGCATTGTCAGATATGATGCGATAAAACTGGTAAATACCGATAGTGTACTCAAATACAATTCATTTGTATGAAAATATTTCAATATAAAATAGAACAATACTGTTATTGGAATACTGATAATCAATAAAAAGATATATTCTGATAACTTTAAATGATTCACCTTTACAACATTCTTATCTTCCTTTGATGGATTTTTCCACCATGTATAAACAGAAATAGCGGCAATGGGTGCTGTCATACCAAGATAGGTAATCATCTCTCCATAATAGGCATTGCGATAGGATATGATTCCATAGAGTATACTAAAGACTACCGTTAATACCTGTCCCCATACATTGCCTTTGGCATTTAATATTAAAAAGGTAGCACCTATTAATGATGCGAATAAAGTTAAATAATCATTGGATTTTGTATAAAGAAAGGAAATGACAATAATACAGACAGAGCCTATATATAATCCTTTTTCAAATCGATTCATATATTTTATTCTAATACAAAATAAAAAAGTTCTCTATGAGAACTCTCTTATTGTTTCTGCCATTTCTTCTTATGATATTTCTGACATATAGGTCGATGAGAACACTTGGCACAATGACTCTTTCCTGGTACTTTCTGGTATTTGCAATACATTTCATGATGCACTAGATGATAAGCAGTAATACCAGCAAGTAAGGCAATAAATCCTAATAATAAACCTTTTTTCATAAACAATTCTCTTTTAAAAAGGAAGAGCGAACTCTTCCCTATGTGTTTATTAGTCCAAATCTGTTCCTTGAGAAGCAATCATCTTCTTGTACCAGTAGAATGAATCTTTCTTGTAACGTTTTAATGTTCCATTTCCTAAATCATCCATATCTACATAGACAAATCCATAACGCTTCTTCATTTCACCTGTACCAGCTGATACTAAGTCAATGCATCCCCACATTGTATATCCCATTAGTGGAACACCATCAATGTTGATGGCATCGTTCATGCTCTTGATATTCTGTCTTAGATAATCAATACGATAATCATCATGTACAGTTCCATCTGCTTCTAATACATCGGACCATCCAATACCGTTTTCTACAATCCACAATGGCTTTCTATAACGTGTATAAAGCGTCTGGCAAGCTAAACGTAAGCATGCTGGGTCTGTTGCCCATCCCCAAGCGTTTGCGCTTAGATAAGGGTTCTGAACCTGATCAGCGAACATATTTCCAAATCCTCTATCAACATTCTGTTTTGTTAGTGTAGAGCTTCCATAACAGCTGAATGATACGAAATCAACTGGATACTTAGCTAATAATTCTAATTCACCATCAGCGATTTCCAATTCAATTCCTTTTCTTTCATATTCTTTCAACTTATATTCTGGATAGTATCCACCAGCCTGAACATCAGAGAAGAATAATGTTCTCTGTTGTGATTCCATCACAAGGATCTGGTCTTCTGGAGAACATGTATATGTATACATTGGCTGATAAGCAAGCATCATACCAATCATGATATCTGTACCATTCTTTTCATTATATTCATGAGCCGCCTTAACAGCTAAACTGCTTGCGACAAACTGGTTGTGAGCCCCTTGCGCCTTAGCCTGTTCGCTTTGGTCCATTAGACCTCCACCCATATATGGCATCATATCCATGGCATTGATTTCATTGAATGTTAAGTAGTATTTAACAAGTCCTGCAAATCTTTCAATACATGTCTTTGCGTATCTTTCAAAGAATCCGATACAAGCACGATTCTTGAATCCACCATAATTATTTACAAGTCCTAATGGTGTTTCATAGTGTGATAATGTTACTAATGGTTCAATTCCATATTTCTTGCATTCTTTGAATACATTTTCATAGAACTGCAATCCTTCTTCATTTGGTTCTAAATCATCTCCATTTGGATAGATTCTTGCCCAGTTGATTGACATACGGAATGTTTTGAATCCCATTTCTGCCATTAATGCGATATCTTCTTTGTAGTGTCCATAGAAATCTGTAGCTTTGTGTGATGGATAGTAGTATTCACCTGTGTCAAGTGGCATTACCTTAGCACCTTCTGGGAATACCATGTCCACTGTAAATGCCATTTCTGCATATCCTGTTTCTCCTGTTTCAGGAATCATCCATGTTACCTTTCTTGGTACCATGTGAGCAGCATTTGTCATCGCATCGGATGTACTTGGGCCTTTTCCACCTAAATTCCATCCAACTTCATACTGGTTAGCAGCTGTTGCTCCACCCCATAAAAAATCTTTTGGGAATTCTTTCATATTTTTTCTCCTCTTTCTACATTATGATTCATTTCATATATGATTCCTTCCTATAGAGAAAACTATATGATTGCCACTGTAAGCCGTTTTTCTACAATCATCTATGAAATCGCTATCATAATGTCTGTTTTCTATATTTTAGCGTATTTATAGGAATCTCTCAATGATGTTTTTATATATATAAACATATTTTTTACAAGTGTAAACAATAGAAGTGTTCGCTTAATAGTTAGAATCCTTGATTTTATCAGGAAACATAAGTAAGATTATTTTATAGTTATTTTAGAATTGAGGAATATATATGTTAACTGTTGAAAAGAAAAAATCGGTAAAAAATGGAATAGCCCGTGTTGTTGTTGTAGGACTGGGTTTTTTGATAGAAATTCTGATTATTTATGCAATCTTTATTGGATTGAATAAATATGCAGAATGGATAGCGATTATCACAAGAATTGTAGCCTTTATCATTATTATCAATCTATATAGTTCCGATAAGACATCCACTGTCAAACTGCCATGGATTCTGATCATTGGAACATTCCCTCTTGCAGGTGTATTACTTTATGTAATGATTGGATTTAATCCAATGCTAAGAAGCAAGAAAAAACGTTTCCTTCTTGCTCATGATAAATACACTTCCAAGCTGATTGAAATGAATGGATTGGAAAGTGAACTAGATGAAATCAATCCATATTCGGCTAATATTTCCCACTATATCAAGACGCAAAGTGGGTTTCAGTTAAACAGAATACAGGATATAGCTTATTATCCTACTGGTATGGAAGGTCTACAGGCACAGCTTGAAGCGATGTCACAAGCAAAGAAATATATCTTTATGGAATATTTTGCGGTAGAAAATTCAGATAGCTGGGAAATGGTTGAAAAAGTTCTTGAAAGAAAAGTAAAAGAAGGCGTTGAAGTTCGTGTTGTTTATGATGATTTAGGAAGTATTGGATTTGTAAATACAGACTTTGCCCAGGCCTTACGTAAAAAAGGCATCCAATGCCACGTATTCAATGCCTTTGTTCCTGGATTGAATGTATTCTTAAATAACCGTGACCATCGAAAAATGACAATTATCGATGGAGAAATCGCTTTTACTGGTGGATATAATATTGCCAATGAATACTTTGGACTTGAAAAGCCTTATGGATACTGGAAAGATACTGGATTAAAATTAACAGGTCCTATCGTCAATAACTTTGTGAGCATGTTCCTTGAAATGTGGGCTGTTACCGATAAGAAAAAGAACAAAGTCGTTGATGAAAATACATACTTTATCAACCATATGGAACCAATCGCAGAGAATGGATATGTTCATGCTTATGGGGAAACTCCAATGAAAGATGAAAAGCTGGCTGAAAATGTCTATATCAGCATGATTGAAGCGGCTAAAGATTATATCTGGTTTGTTACACCCTATCTAATCTTAACTGATGAAATGATTCACGCCTTTACCGTAGCGGCTAAGCGTGGTGTGGATGTCCGCATCATTACACCAGGTATTCCTGATAAGAAAATCATCTATAGCGTAACAAGATCGTACTATCATGTCTTATGTAAAAATGGTGTTCAGATTTATGAATATACGCCTGGCTTCTGTCATTGTAAAATGTGTGTCAGCGATGATGAACGTGCTATCTGCGGTACAATCAACCTGGATTATCGTAGCTTATATCACCACTTTGAAGATGGTGTCTTCCTATGCAATTGTGAAACTGTCTTTGATATTAAGAGCGATTTTGAAGAAATGCTTGTCCAAAGCCATAATGTCAGCGAAGAATATGCAACAGGAACAAGTTCTGTTCTTAAGGTAAAACAGCTTCTGCTTCGCTTTGTTGCTCAGCTATTATAAAAACTCGGAAATCTCCGAGTTTTTTTTTATTCAATGGAAGTAAGTGGAATCTGTTTTATATCAAAGGATGCATCTTTATAAATAGTTATCAGTTCTCCGCCTCGTTGTTTAGTGTCCTGATCAATTTTTGGCATTGCCAGATAATCAATACTCATACCATATGTTAAACGGATACCCTTATATTCTAATGACATATTGTTGTAGTGATCATGCCCACAGAAGATTGCCTTTGTACTTCCTAGTTGTAATGCTGTATCAAATAACTGGCTTGCATATTTGGAGCAGCATACTTTATCTATCATTTCTTCACCATTTTCTCCAAAATAATAGGTGACTTCATCACTTCCCTTTTCATACAGTTCATACGCTGTACGATATTGCTGGAGTGGGATATGGGTAAAAATCATCGATGGTGCCTTGACTTCTTTTACCTGTGAAGCATACCATTCTACCTGGTCATCATGGATATAATCATATTCATTGATTCCTCCTGCAATATAATCATTGGAGTCGATTAAGAATAAAGCTTCCCTTACACTTCCATCTTCATTGACTATATGAATCTGCTGGTTGCATCGTCCTGTGATATCTGGCTTAATATATGGATATAATAATGTTCCTGATGTCTGATAGCTCAATGATTTATAAAGGCTATCAATTTCGTCTCTTGATCCTGTTGCCATAGCTTCTGTATCATGATTTCCATAGGTAAAGGCCCATGGTATTCCGATATTTCGCATAAAGGAAGCAAATTGTATCACCGGTGCCTGATTATTTAAAGATAAGGACATTATTCCTAGTGGAAATACCATATCCCCTGTAATCACAACTAAATCGGGTTCGGTATAGGTAATCAGCTTTCTACAAGCTTCCAGTGCCTTATAATCCTTATAGGCAGACCAGTTGCTTCCTCCCAAATGGATATCCGTTAAATGTAAAATCTTAAAATCATCCTTTGCCTCCATTGTATAGATTCCCGTTTTCTTATCATAATTGATAACACTTTGGTTATGTTCTATAGCGGATGTACTCATAATATATGGCTGTAATACATAGACATCTTTCTGGAATTGATTGACCGTTACAAAAGCCAATGCGACTACAACCCCAAATGCGATGCTTGTCTTGTTGATGACAAGATTCTTTTGTACAAATGATTTTCTTTTCTTAAATGTAATCCATGCAAGAATTATAAGTGCTGGTGTAAATAATAAATATAAGACCAGATATGGATTCTTAAGGATATATCCACTCAATGCGGTAATTCCAAATAAAACAATTAATGTTAGAGAAAAAGCACCTATCTGTTTACAAGCAAATTGAAAGAAGTCTTTCTTATCCTTTGCTGGTACATAATTCAGAAGATAATTCACATCTAAATAGTTTTTAATCACAAACATCAATCCAATGATCAGAATAATTACATTGTTCCATAATAAGACAAATAATTCATTCTGATTCATTCCACTCAATAGCGCTCTTTCTAAAGTCCTTGAAACAAAGGCAATGATTGCACAACCTAAGATAAAGATACTATTTAAAGCGCGTTTCTTATGCCTATCTAAAAGAATAGAAAAATAGGATTTAACCTTTGAATCTAAACAGACATTTGTCTCATAATTTATTTTCTGACAATTCTTTCTATATCTTAGAAATATAAGAATACCTGGTATAAAATAAAATGGCAAAGCCAGTAATGATTTGATTCCTAAGAATGGTATATCAAATATACCTAAAAATG
>JABUSD010000058.1 GCA_021442845.1 Holdemanella sp. | reverse complement strand
ATGCCGGATTAGCACAGGGGTAGTGCAACTCATTCGTAATGAGTAGGTCGTAGGTTCGAATCCTATATCCGGCACCACTTTATCCATAAAAAAAAGAGTTCTTCATCATGAACTCTTTTTTTGCTTACCAACCATAATTCGAATTCGCTCAGGAATGATTGAAATTGTTCCTTCATTAATTTCACCAGCATATTCACCATCAATTGTCCAATGGACTGATTTATCACAGCTGAATGAAATTTCCTTTGCCTGGAATGTTCGGATATATTTGCTGTCTGTTCTTTCTGATGCTAGATCCCCACCCACTGTTGCAAAATCAATCGGTGAATTTGGTGCCGATACAAGCAGCACTTCAAATAATCCATCATTCAATTTCATATTATCACTATAAGGGACTCTAAATCCTCCTACTGAAGGAGAATTTGAAATACCTACATAGATATAGTCACCTTCTTCTTTGATGCCATCATGTTCAATAACAACATGTCTACGATAGGATAAATTGTTTCCTAAAGTCCCAATCGCATACATGACATAGGCACCATGTCCAAAGATATTCTTAATTTCCTGATCGGTTGAATAAGAAATTTCCGTGAATGCACCAAAAGCTGCAATGTAATTAAAATACTGATTGTTTAGTTTTCCAACATCGTAGGCAAATTCTTCCCCTTTTACAATATTTTCACAGATTTTTTCTACTGTTAGATTATCTTCAAAGTTCTTTGAAAAATCGTTTGTACTTCCTCCTGGAATATACCCTATTGGTTTATCAATGCCTGCAATACAGATAGCGTTCACTAAATGATTTAAGGTTCCATCGCCTCCGTAACAAACAATCATATCAAATTCATTCCCTTTTTCTTTTACAAATGTATCTGGTTCCAATCCATTTTTTGGATCAATTGGAAAGACGGTCACTTCATAATCTCCTAAAGATAAGGTATGAACGATATCATAAAGATATTCTTTTCCTTTTCCTACCCCTGAGTATGGGTTCATTAATAATAACAATTTCTTCTGCATAAAAGTATTATAACACAAGTATTGTTTCATCAACTTTAAAAAAGCTATGGAATTTCCCATAGCTTATGCTTCATATAATTGTTTGTAGTTGAACAAAGCCCCTAAGATATTAGAGTCATTTCTGAATGCACATTCAACAACCTTTGGTTCAATGAATGCGATTCCTTTTTCTTTAATCAGGTGAACGTATTTCTGAATTCCTTCAATAAACATTGGGTCTGCACTAATACCACCACCAATACAGATTACATCAGGATCTGCAATCAATGATAACTGATAGCACATTACCGCAATGTTGTAGAACCAGTCTTCACAGATATCCACAATAATTTCATTTCCAGCACGATAATCATCCATTAACTTGATTCCATCATATTCCCCTTTAGGAATACCTAATGCTTTTTCTGCTCTTGATACAACAGTCGCTGTTGAATATTTCATAGCCATATAGGTTGGCGTTACAGTTTTATAATCTGTAGGGATTGGGAAAAGACTTGCTTCACCTGCAATCAAATGATTTCCACGTACTGCCTTTTTATTTAGAATGGTTGCCCCGGCAATACCTGTTCCAAAACCTAATACACAGCAGTTCGGAACATCTTTGGCTGCCCCTTTCCAAGCTTCTGCTAACGCAGCTGCTTTTCCATCGTTTTCTACAGAAACATTAACACCATCGCATAATGCCGATAATTCTTCTGCCATATGAACCCCTGTTAAACAAAGGATAGCTCCTGATGTCTGCATAATACCTTTTTCCACATCGATTAAACCAGGTACGCTCATTGCGATTCCTTTAATTCCTTTTGACTTATACTTTAGATATAGCTCCTGCAACGATTTCAAACAAGCATCCTTATCATCTACAATTGTTGGAATTTTACCCTTTTCTAAAAATTCACCATCATCACTTAATAATGCATACTTTACAAAAGTACCACCCATGTCTATTCCTAAATACATACTTTATTATGGGATAATTCCTTTTTTAGAATCATCCGACTCCTTTCCTTTTACTCAAGTAAATGTTTCTATCCATATAATAACATACTTAATTAAACATTTATAACGAAAGTTTACGAAAAAGATGCAGTTTAAAACTGCATCCATAATTAGTCTAAATCAGCTCCGTTTGATTCACAAACCTTCTTATACCAATAGAAACTGTCTTTTCTCTTTCTTTCGAAAGTTCCTGTTCCATCATCATGTTTATCAACATAGATAAATCCATAACGCTTACGCATTTCACCTGTACCAGCCGATACTAAGTCAATGCATCCCCAAGTTGTATAAGCGATTAGATCAACACCGTTTTCTACAGCGACATCCATAGCTTTGATGTGTGCTCTATGATAATCAACACGGTATGGATCATGAATAGAACCATCTTCTTCCACTGTGTCAAATGCACCTAAACCATTTTCTACTACCATTAGAGGAATTTCATAACGGTTATAAATCATTTCAAGATAGTATTGTAATCCATCTGGATCAAGAGCCCATCCCCAATCAGAATATGTTAGATATGGGTTACGAACACCAAAACTCATGTTTCCACCAACAACATCATCATTCTTATGTGTTGTGACAGCCTGTGTCATGTAGTAAGAGAATGTATACATATCCATCTTACCTTGTGCTAATTCTTCAATATCCTGTTCTGTGATATCCAATTTTACATTGTGTTCATCCCATAAACGCTTCGCATATGTAGGATATTTACCTAAACATTGAACGTCTCCACTATAGAAGATACCTTTTTCCCAAGTATGCTGGCAGTGTAGGATATCCTTTGGATCTGGTGTCAATGGATAGTAAGTAATACCACAGATCATACATCCCATCATATTTTCAGGATCGATTTCATGACCGATTCTTACAGCTCTAGCACTGGCAACAAACTGATAGTGTAAGTGCTGATATGCATTCTGGAAATCTTCATCAGAAGCTGTATCTGGTAAGAAGTTAATCGTGTTGTTGATTTCATTGAAAGTTAACCAGTAGTGTACCAATCCCTTAAATTCTGTAAAGATAGTTCTTACATACTTTTCATATAGATCGATATATCGACGATCTAGCCAGTCCCCATATTTTTCTTCAAGGGCTAATGGCGTATCAAAATGCCAGATAGATACCAATGGTTCAATTCCATTCTTCTTTAATTCTTCAAATACACTGCGATAGTAGTCAATACCAGCCTGATTTGGTTTATCTTCTTCTCCAGTTGGATAGATACGAGACCATGAAATAGATAAACGGAACATTGTGAATCCCATTTCTTTCAAAAGGGCAATATCTTCCTTGTAGTGATGATAGAAATCAATCGCATCATGGTTAGGATATAATTCATCCTCAAACACCTGATAATGTGCTCCATCTGGTAATGTAAAATGATGACTTGGTGCTTTGCACTTGTTTCCATCCTTATCTACATACGTAACCATACGAGGTGCCTTTACAGATCCTCCTGTTGTTACATCTGTTTTGGCCATACCACGACCATCTACATTCCAGGCACCTTCTGCCTGATTAGCCGCAATAGCACCACCCCAGAAAAAATTCTTTTTAAATGCCATAATTACTTTCTCCTTTTTTATGTACTCTTATTATACTAAAAATAATTGAAAACGTTTACATATTATTTTATTTAATTGTAATTCTTCCAGCTCCATATGGATTTTCATAATCCAATAAGAAATTGCTGTATTTGTTCAATGGCGAATATTTTGATTCAATCTGTCCATTTTCAAAAGCCTGTACATATTTGCTTAAAGTCAGATAATCTTCACTTACATAATCAACAATGACCTTACAATCTTTAAAGATTTCACCTAACCCATCACCACCATTACATACCAGATAATTGATGCTTCCAATGCGATATGTCTTCTTCAAATCAATTGGTTCATATTGATTCGTTTCACGATTGTAGATCTGTACATCCCTTACACGATATTCCCCTGTCGGTGCTTTCATATAAACACCATTTTCATCAAAGGTTGCTGTGCATTCAATGCTTGTATCAATTGTATATTTTAATCCAGATGTATGAAGTAAACCTGGTTCTGATTTTTTACCTTCTTCATCAACTTTACCTAATGTTTTACTCTCTGCTTCTAAAGCATCCACTATCTGTTGTCCCGATGCTTCAACTAAGCAGATTATATTGCCAAAGGGCTGTACAGTTTTCGCATCCATATAGGTGAAATCGCCTTTTTTGATATTGCTTCTTACACCACCGCCATTGACCCATGCGACATCACATGGCTGTTTCAATTCTTCATTAAACTGATAATAGATTGAATCCGCTACCAGATCGGATAGATTTGTCTCCATTCTTCGAACAATCCTCTCATTTTCATCCTCTGGATTGGTAATCCACATATCGGTATTTAAAGAAGCAATTGTCTTTCCTAATGCCTTGTTTACAACATCAATAGTTTCGATTTCCTCTTCTCTTACTTCTTCATCGATTTCATTGTATTCACTAACAAGCTGTGTTGATATTTCCCCATCATGAATTGTCATGACACCCACTGTTTTCAAATAACATCCTGTCTGGGTTAACACAACATCTTTTCCATCTTTATCCTTTACAATTTCCGATTCCATTGTATAGTGGGAATGTCCATCAATATAGGCATCTATACCAGAAACATTGGCAATGATATCTGTACTTCGAAATGGCGCTACATTCATTTCCGTTCCTGTATGAGCCAATATAATAACATAGTTTGACTTTGCCCTTACTTCATCCACTGCCTGCTGAACTTGTTTATAAAGGGCATCTCCTGTCGTTCCCCCATAAAAATCATAGATATAATTTCCATCTTCATCCTTGAAGCTTTTTGGAGAAGATGCGATTGCATCAGGTGTCGTAATCCCAACAAAGGCAATTTTGACATCCTTTCTTTCTAAGATTACATATTCTGGAAAAACCAGCTTATTATCCTTTAATGATTTAAAATTACATGAAATATATGGATAATCTGCTTCCTCTGTAACTTCCATAAACGGATTCATTCCATAATCAAACTCATGATTTCCTGGAATAGCGACATCATAATCAGCCTCTTCCATGATTTCTACAATGGATTGCCCTTCATCAAAAGAACCATATGCTGTTCCCTGAATATGATCTCCAGCATCAACAAGGACAACGTTCTTTCCTTCTTTTTCATAGGCATCCTTCATTGCAGCTACCTTTGAATATGTCAATAGCATAGTACTTGTTCCATCCTCATATTCTTCCTGATTATTGATATTGGCATGAATATCATTTGTGTAGAGAATTGTGATATCCCCTTTCTTTTCCATTGGTTTATTAAACGGAAATAAAGCATAAACAGCCACAAGCACAAGTATGCATGCGATACATGCATAGATTAATTTCTTTTTCATAAATAATTCTCCTCTTTCTTATAGTATAGTGTATTCTTGCATGATTTGACATATATAGAATCAATAGTACAATTTATTTAATATGTACGGAGGAAATACAATGAATAAGAAATATTTCTTTTTTGATATTGATGGAACATTAACGGATAATAAGACCAAAAAAATTGTTCCTAGTGCACAACAGGCACTTAAAGAACTGGAAGCCAACGGGCATTTTGTTGCGATTGCTACAGGTAGAGCCCATTATAAGGCTCGTAAATTCATGGATGAGATAAACCTTCATAATATGGTATGCTGCGGTGGTGGTGGACTTGTCATTGATGATAAGCTTGTTGTCAATACACCATTAAATCTAGAAAAAGCAAAGGCAATCATCAAAGAGGCAGAAGCAAACAACATCGGTATTCTATTGATGTTGGATGATTCCATTAAGTGCTATTCTAAGAATAATTTATTCAGACAACAGGTCGGTCCTAGACAGGAGCCAACCGAATATATCATTGATCCATCCCTGGATTATGATGCATTACCAGAGATATTTAAAATTTATCTAAGCATCTCCAAAGAAGATCAGCATAAATTAACCCTTGTGAATACATTAGGCAACTTACGTTTTGTTCCTGAATATCTGATGTTTCAGTATGATGCGAAAAAAGAAGGTATTGAAAATATGATGAAATATCTTAACGCTGATATAAAAGATGTTGTCGTATTTGGCGATGACTATAATGATTTAGTCATGTTTGATGAAAAGTGGACAAGTATTGCGATGGGAAATGCCTGTGATGAACTTAAAGAAAAGGCATCTTATGTAACCGATACAAATGTAGACGATGGAATCTACAAGGCATGCAAGCAATTTGGATGGATATAATCAATATTCCATACAACGTTTATTAAATCATTAAAAAAGGCAAATCTGCTTTACCTACGGTAGAATTTGCCTTTTTCTACATATAAAAGTGTTTAAGATTATGTATATATATGTTCAATACGTGATAAAATGCAGTCATAAGGAGAAAGCTATTATGAAAATTGAAGTAAAAGATTATACCTATGAAACCATGCCTGAATATACTGATGTAGTAGAAGGAGCAAAAATCTATGAATATGATTTAAATCATATCTATGTCGATTATATTCCTGATATCATTTATGATATTAAAGATGGTCATGAATTGCATCTGCAGATTCTAATGCCTAAAATCTTTAATAAAAAGAATTTAAAATTCCCAGGTATCATCTATGTTCAGGGAAGTGCATGGATGAAGCAGGATTGTTACAGAGATATTCCAAACCTGTCAAAACTAGCAGCCAGAGGATATGTCATTGCGATTGTAGAATATCGTCATAGTGGAATCGCAAAATTTCCTTGTCCTATCATCGATGCCAAAAACGCAACTCGTTTTATGAAAGCCAATGCAGAAATATACAACATGGATAAGAATAATGTATTTATGATGGGAAATTCATCGGGTGGCCATGTTTCCTCTATGGCAGGAATGACAAGCAGAACCAATCTATTTGACGATCCAATCAATGATGAAACTTTAGATTATAAAGGAATTATCGATTTATATGGTTCTGTTGAATTAACACTTGAATATGGATTCCCAACAACGGTTAATCATCAGCTTCCAGACAGTCCAGAGGGTATGGAAATGGGATGGAACATAAGAGAACATATGGAAGAAACGGAAATTGCCAACAGCAAGACCTATGCAGGATATGATTTCCCTCCTATGCTGATTATGCATGGAACTAAGGATAAAACTGTATTTGCCCAGGAGTCTGTCAACTTATATGAAGCATGTAAAAAAGCAGGAAATGATGTTCAATTCTATCTTGTAAAAGGATCGGATCATGGTGGACCTGGTTTTGTCACAGAAGGTATCTTTGATATCTATGAAGAATTCTTTCAATATTGCATGGAGAAATAAACAATGGAACCAATCATGATTTTTCATATCACAATCAAACGTGAGGATATAACTGTATTAAGATCTAAAAACGCAAAAGTTACATTCATTCCATTTAATGGAACAGTGGATTCTCCATTATTTAAAGGAACCGTTCGCCCTGGCGCTGCCGATGTACAGGTTACAAATGCTGCTGGTATCCGCCATATGAATGCCAACTATATATTTGAAGGTGTTGATCAGAACAACGAGCCTTGTCATCTATATGTAAATAACCATGGCTATTTTGAACCCGATCACAATCCAGATCCATTTCATGCATGCCCTACTTTTATATCCGATAGTATAGTATTAAACGATTACCTTTCCTCTCCGCATTTTAGAGCAGAAGGTCATGGTACATCGAATGGTGTTGATATTCTGATTTATGATACAAATATGTAGCATACATATATCAGAACAGAATTTAAATTGTCTTTATGTATAATCGATATATAATTAAAATATATTAAGCAATTAAACGCTTTGGAGGTACTTTATGTCATTTATAGTTTTTGCAGATGGAACAGCAAATCTTCCAAAAAGCTTATTAGGATCCATTCAGCTTCTTCCATGTACCTATTTAGTGGATGATGAAACCCATATTTATGAAGGGGATATAGATGATTTTGATGGACATGATTATTATCAGCAGTTAAGAGAAGGGAAAACAGTCAAGACAAGTCTATTAAATACATATTTATTTGAAGAACATTTTAAACCTGTCCTTGAAAAAGGGTTAGATGTCATTTATATTTCTATGTCTTCTGGAATCAGCGGAACATATCAGGCAGCTAAAATTGCAGCCGAGGAATTAATGGAAGAATATCCAGATAGAACTGTTCGTATCATCGATTCAAGAGGATGTGGATTTGGAAATGGATTATTAGCTATCTATGGGGATATGTTACAAAAAGAAGGATTATCTGCAAATGAAGTAGCTGATATCCTTGATGAAAGAGTACCTCATACATGCCAATATTTTACAGTGGATGATTTGAACTTCTTAAAAAGAACCGGACGTGTAAAAGGATCTACAGCAGCAATTGGTACTGTATTAAACATTAAGCCTATCTTATATGGTACAGCAGAAGGGAAGATTGTTGACTGTGAAAAAGTAAGAGGACGCAAAAAATCCATTAAAGCCATTGCCCAGAAATATGCAGAAAAAGTAGTAGATGCCGATAAACAATTAGTTGCGATATCCCATGGTGACTGTTTAGAAGATGCCCAAAAGCTAGCTGAGCTTATCAATGAAATTGCTAAGCCAAAAGAACTGATCATCTGCCAGCATGAACCATTCTCTGGATCCCACGTTGGTCCAGGTATGCTTGGTTTATTCTTCTATGGAAAAGAAAGATAGCTGATTATTTAAAATCAGCTCTTTTTATTGGATTCACACAAAAGATGAGTATACTATGTATAGATTGAAGTGTGAGATA
This sequence comes from Holdemanella sp., assembly GCA_021442845.1. Taxonomy (GTDB): domain Bacteria; phylum Bacillota_I; class Bacilli_A; order Erysipelotrichales; family Erysipelotrichaceae; genus Floccifex. The sequence goes on along the minus strand of JABUSD010000058.1, from coordinate 4,652 downwards.
AATGGAAGTATCAAAAAAGATTGGAAACTATTCCATGAAAAAATAGGGCCGTGGCAGGAAAGACATATGGAAAATCTTGTAAAATAGTATATCAAATATTTAGATAGTGATTTGCCTGCATCAACAAAGTTCTGGGAATTAGAAAAGAAAATTAAAAAAGACAAAAAACATCCTGGTATATTAATCCAATTGGAAAAGAAATATAGGATATATGATTTAACCATATTACTTCGGGATAACGTAATCACCTTTGATGATCTAGATGACTTTAGTGATAAATTAATACATTCAGTGAAAGATATGATGAATTTTTGAACATAGTAGCAAAATGAAACGATATGATAAGCATACATCCTTTCTAGATATAATTTCATTGCAAATCAACAAAGAAAGCGGTGTGTTCATTACAGATAAAGGAAAAACATGAGAATAGAAACCGAACGATTAATCCTGAGAAACTTTAAAGAAAGCGATGCCAAGGACTTATATGAGTATTTAGAAAAACCTGAAGTAAACTGTTTTGCCTGCATGAAGCTTGCTGATATGGATGCTGCTTTAAAAGCTGCAAGAGAACGCGCTGAAGATGAAATGTATCTTGCGATTGAAGAAAAGGCAAGTGGCAAGGTTATTGGGGAAATATTTGTACATATGGAATCTGCTAATTCAGATTCTAAAACCCTAGACACAGCTTCGCCATGCTGGATGCTGAATAAGGCATACCAGAACAAAGGCTATATGCATGAGGCAGTCAGTGCTTATTATGATTACCTTTTCAATGAAATGGAAGTACGAAGAATTTATATATTTACTGAGGATTACAACATTGCATGTCAAAACCTATGCAGGAAACTTGGCATGCGCCATGAAGGGACCTTTATAGAATTTGTCTCTTTTGTAGATAATCCTGATGGAACGCCAAAGTATGAAAATACGATGCAGTTTGCGATTTTAAAAAGAGAATGGAATGATTTTGATTAACTGACCTGATGTTTACATCAGGTTTTCTTCTATGTGAATTCTGATATATATACAAATAGAAAGGAAGGCTTTTTTTACTAAACCTTCCTAATAAGCAAATATATTCTATTAAATGTAAAGATTATTTATCAGGCAACCATTTTCCATTTTCATCAAAATGCCATTCTTTGCCATCAATCTCTTTCGATCCCGTTACCATGATTCCTTTTTCATCCAGGTAATACCAGTCTGAACCTGACTTAAACCATCTACTTGTATAAACTCCATCTATAGTTGAATAGTACCAGTCTTCTCCATCCTGTCTCCATCCTGTAGCCAATGCTCCTGATGGATCGAAGAAGTAAATTACATCTTTTACTGTATAAACACCTGTAACCATCTGACCATTGTTTTCAGGATCTAGATAGTACCATGTACTTCCTAACTGTAGCCAGCCTTTATACAGATTTCCATTTGTGTTGATGTAATACCAGTTTCCTTCAATCTTTTTCCATCCAGCATCCATCATATCACCAGATTCATTGAAGTAGTATGTCTTATTTCCAATTTCTTTAAATCCAGTGACCATCTTACCTTCTGAATTGAAGTAATACCACTTCCCTGATGTTAACAGCCAGTCCGATTGAATTGCTCCATTTTCTGTGAAGTAATACCATGCACCATCCAATTCTTTCCATCCTGTCATCATCTTTCCATCTTCATCAAATAGATACTTGTTACCATTGATAGTCTGTTCACCGCATACCATGATTCCCTTTTCATCAAAGTAATACCATGTTGTTCCTGATTGTAGCCATCTGCTAGTGTAGATTCCATTTGTAGTTGCATAGTACCAGTCGTTTTCTTCCTGTCTCCAGCCATTTGCTAATGCACCTGATGCATCAAAGTAATAGATGACATCTTTTACTGTATAAAGACCGGTTGCCATGATTCCCTTTTCATCAAAGTAATACCATGTTGTTCCTGATTGTAGCCATCTGCTTGTGTAAACTCCATTTGTAGTTGCATAGTACCAGTCATTTTCTTCTTGTCTCCAGCCATTTGCTAATGCCCCTGATGCATCAAAATAATAGATGACATCTTTTACTGTATAGACACCAGTTACCATGATTCCCTTTTCATCAAAGTAATACCATGTTGAACCTAATTGTAACCAATCTGATTTCACAAATTCAGTATCACTTGTGAAGTAATACCAGTCTTCCCCTTTTTGTAACCATCCTTTTTCAGCCGTTAATTTAGGAATATCCACGCCTTTCTTAATAAGCTCATTACATACAGTACAATATTCATCACCAGTATATCCCGTTTCAAAGAATGTTGGTTCCTTCTTGTTTCTGATTTCTGTACTATGATCACAGTTTACCAAGTAATCCTGAATCTGAATGGATCCATCCCACAATCCAAGACCTACATATCCTTCGTTAAAGAAATCATCTACAGTATCGAATGTATAATTTAATACGTCTGTTCCATCTACAGTAACTTTAATTGAATTCAACGTCTTTTCAATCACAATATCGTGATCCTGTCCATCATTAATCGATTTTTCTAATTGTGCCGTTGTATAGTTATCTTTACCAAATTCAAATAAACGGACTTCTGTATCATTTGTTAACTGGATTGAATAAGCTCCTTTTGTAGAATCGGTATTATGTGGATTTCTTTCTTTACTTGATACAAAGATATTAACCAATCCTTTTTCATAATTGATTGTAAATGAAGTCGTATAAGCACCTTTGTGTTTTGTATTGCTCATGTAATAATCATTCGAACCGTTATTTGAAACAATTAAATATTCATCTTCCACATGCCAGTTTCCTGCTACTGAAGAAGCCTCTACATTTGTATTAAAGTTATTTTCATTTACTTTGATTGTAAATTCTTTATAAATAGAATTATCTACAGATGCGATTGCCTTTACTTTAGCTGTACCTTTTTTATTTGCACTTACAGTTACTTCTGTTCCTGAAGTCTTATCAAGGCTAACTACATCACCTTCAACTTCCCATGTAATCTGTTGTGATACTTCAAGTGGTACAACATAAGCACTTAATGTTGTCGTTTCTCCTACATAGATATTTGTTTCTGATTTAGAGCTTGATCCAATCGAAATTGGATTTGTTGGTGTTTCTTTATCCCATAAAGTTCCCATTGGATAAATATCTGCATTTAATATAGATTGACCACCTTCAGAGAATGCTTCTACATCTAAGCTCGTTAAGCTTGGGAAAATCTGGTTAGCACCGGTTGCTGTATAATCCCCATTGAACACTTCTACAGAAGCTCTATCCACATAAATATGAAGTGTAATCGATCCATCTGCATTTCTAGATACATTGCTTTGCTTATCTACTCGAGCAAATCCTTCATTTATGATAACACCTGATTGACTGCGGTCAATTGATAATTCACTTGTATTTAAATCATATGATACAACTGTTTTTTCTTCTTGACCTACACGAACATTAAATCCAACTTTCGTTACACCTTCTTCTGGTTTAAATGTTGCTTCAATCAAATATGAATCCCCTGTAAAATCTAGTTTCTTTTTACCATTTATCGTTTCATCTTTTAAAGTAACAGCTTGTCCTTTTAATGTATTATATGCATCAACAGGCATCTGGGTTAATACATATGTACCATTGTCATTTATTAATCCAAGCTTTAAGTTAAGATTGAAAGTACCATTGAATGATTGATTTAATGTAGATCCAACTAAATTACAGATACCATCTTCCCATGTATTCATCCAGTTTAATTCCACAATATCAGGAATTGTCATTTCACCTTCATAACCAAAATCCTGGACATAGTAAGTCATGGCAGCATATGAATCTTTACCAAAGTTCATAACACCATCTTTATTGACATAAGCTTCATCTGGTACAAATGTATAATTTCCATCTACTTCTTTAAAATCTCCAACTTTATAATATCTACCACCTCTAGATAATACCCATTTCACAGTACCATCTACTTCGATTGGATATAAATCTGGACATTCTGTATGTAAATCGGCATAGGTAGAATCACATTTCCAGTCAACTAAGTTTTCTGATGAGTAAATTCTTAATGGACCACCAGCAACAACCATGAACCATTTCCCATTGTATTTAAATACTTTTGGATCTCTAAATGCACCATCCTGTAATGGGTCATTTGTCCAGTCTGCTGCGATTTTATCAACTTTAGTCCACGTAATACCTTCATCTGTACTATATGCCAGTTTAATTCTTTGGCCATTTCCATCGCATGTGATGAATGCGATCAATCCACTACCGGTTTCATTAAAGAATCCTGAAGTGTTATTTTCATCAACAACGATACATCCAGAGAACATCGTTCCATTTTCATCTGGATATAATGAAATAGGCTGCTCTTCCCAATGGATTAAATCTGTACTCGTCGCGTGTGCCCAGTGCATTGGTCCCCATACAGTATCTGTATAGTATTGATAGAACATGTGATATTTACCATTATAGTAAACTAAACCATTTGGATCATTTGCCCATCCATCTTTTACAGAGTAGTGATATTGATCTCTATATGGTTCATTGTAGTAAACACTATTATCTTTTCTTACATAGATATTCATTCTATATGTTAAGGAAGCAGAGGCATCATTAATATTGTTGTGAGTAATGATAGTAAATACATTCTGTGCCTGGAGA